>JAAYKA010000138.1 GCA_012522635.1 Candidatus Cloacimonadota bacterium | reverse complement strand
TGATGCCCCCGAAGCGGCATCGGGAACACCACGAGTGGATGTCAAGTCACACATGAGTCGGAGTCAAGAGTGCAGGGTAGGCCTTGCAAGTGGAAGGCAGGCAGGAGGTTAGGGAGCAGGTAAATACTATGCCCACAAAAAACGCCGGCCCAAGGACCGGCGTCATCGTTATACAGAGTGGATTCAGGCGATTAAGCCATCCCTGCGCAGGAGCGCGTCCGGGTCGGGCTTACGTCCTCTGAAAGCCACAAAGAGGTCCATGGGGTGGAAGGCGTTTCCGCGCGCCAGGATGAATTTGCGGAAGGCGTCGCTCACTTCGGGGTTGAAGATGCCTTTTTCCTCAAAGAGGCTCCAGGCATCGGCTTCCAGCGCTTCCGCCCATTTGTAGGAATAGTATCCGGCGGAATAACCTCCCGCGAAAATATGGGCAAAGGCGCAGGAAAAGTTTGCTCCGGGGACGGCAGGCAGGATTTGGAAGCGTTGGATGGCTTTGGTTTCAAATTCATCCACGTCCCCAATTTCCTGCGGAGGCGTGCTGTGCCAGGCAAAATCCAACATCCCGTAGCGCAATTGGTTCAGGTTTGCCAGTCCGGCTTGGAAGTTTTTGGCGGCTATCACCTTGTCCAACAGTTCTTTGGGCAGCGGTTCCCCGGTTTCATAGTGGCGGGCAAAGAGGTTCAACGCCTCTTCTTCCATCACCCAGTTTTCCATGATTTGGCTGGGAAGTTCCACGAAATCCCACAGCACGCTGGTTCCGGAAAGTCCCTTGTAATATCCATCCGCAAGCAGGCTGTGCAGGGCGTGTCCGAATTCGTGGAAAATGGTGCGAACCTCATCCAGGCGCAGCAGCGAAGGCTGGTCCTGGGTGGAAGGTGTGAGCGAAGCCACGATTGCCACCTGAGGTCTGCGCATGCCGTCTGCATGCAGTCCCTGATCCTGGAACGAGGTTTTCCAGGCTCCGCCGCGTTTGGTTTCGCGCGGGAAAAGGTCCATATACATCAAACCCAGTTCCTTGCCATCGGCATCGAAAACTTCCCAGGTTTTCACATCCGGATGCCAGACTGGAACGTCGTCCACAGCCTTCACCTGGATGCCATAGATGCGGTTTGCCACTGTAAAAAGCCCTTCCAAAACGTTTTCCATCTTGAACCAGGGTTTCAGTTCCTCGGGGTCGTAGGCGTAGAGTTTTTCTTTCAGTTTATTTGAATAGTAGCTCATATCCCAGGGCTGGAAATCCTCGATTCCATCCGTTTCCCGGGCAAACGCCACCACTTCCTCAAATTCCTTTTTCGCGGCGGGATATGCCACGTCGTAAATCTTTTCCAAAAAATCGCGCGCGGTATCCAGCGATTCCGCCATGCGGTCTGCCAAAACGTAGTCCGCGTGGGTTTCATAGCCCAAAAGCGCGGCACGTTCCCTGCGCAGTTCCAGGGTTCTTTTGATGATTTCCTGGTTGTCGAATTCATCACGGAAGGCGCGAGAGCCGTACGCGGTTTGGGCTTGGCGGCGCAAATCCCTGTTTTTGCAATAGGTTAAAAGCGGAATCATGCTGGCGGGCTGGAGGTTGAAAAGCCAGCCTTCGTTTTTACCCTTGCTTTTTGCCAGGTGGGCAGCTCCAGCCAAAACGCTGGGAGGCATTCCCTCCACGTCGGCAGGGTCTGTGACATGCAGTTCCCAGGCGTTGGTGGCGCCCAAAACGTTGTCGCTGAATTTGGGGGAAAGTTTGGAGGATTCCATGGCGATTTCGGTGAGCCGTTTTTTGTTTTCATCGCTCAAAAGCGCGCCGCCACGGATGAAACCGTTGTAGGTGCGGTCGATGAGGCGGAAGCGCTCGGCTTTTTTCAGGGCTTCGCGGTCGGTGAAATCGGCGGGGATTTGCGGTTTCGGCTTGCCTTCCACCTCTTTTTCCCAGACCTTTTTGATGCGTTCAAAAATCACCGGGTCGGTGGAAATGCTGCTGCTGAACTGGGCGAGGCGGGAGGAAATCTCCGGCGCCAAAGCCTTGAATTCGGCGTCTGATTCCGCGGAAAGCAGGTTGAAATAGATTCCCGCCACATAGTTTAGCTGTTCGCCATCCAGTTCCAGCGCCAAAACGCTGTTCTCAAAATCCGGCTCGGCGGGGTTGGATTTCAGGGCTTCGATTTCGGCTTGGGCTGTTTTTAAAGCCTCCTCGATGGCGGGCATAAAGTGTTCGGTTTTAATCTCGTGGAAGGGTATGGCCTTCAAACGATGCTCGTTTTTCGTCCTTAAAAGGGGGTTTGAGGATATTGTCATGATTGTTCCTTATAAT
>JAAYKA010000137.1 GCA_012522635.1 Candidatus Cloacimonadota bacterium | reverse complement strand
GGCCAGGGTGGGCATTCGTCGAAGCTCATGATGATATCCGCTCCCAGGGCTTCCTGAATCCCGATAACGCTTTCCGGGGTAAAGAGATGCGGACTGCCGTCGATGTGGGATTGGAATTTCACGCCTTCACGGCTGATTTTTCGCAAAGCGGCCAGGCTCATCACCTGGAAGCCGCCGCTGTCCGTGAGGATTGGTCTGTTCCAGGAAATGAATTTGTGCAGACCGCCGGCATCGCGGATAAGTTCGTGTCCCGGACGTAGATAGAGGTGGTAGGTGTTGCCCAAAATGATTTGGGCGTGGGTCTGTTTAAGTTCGTGGGGACTCATTGCCTTCACGGTTCCCAGCGTGCCCACAGGCATGAAAACCGGGGTCAGGATTTTTCCGTGGGAGGTGCTGATGGTGGCGGCTCGAGCTTTGCCGCTGGTTTTTTCCAATTTGAAGCGGAACAAGGCTTTACCTGTTTATCGCGCGAAGGATTTCGCTGGTTACATCAGAATAGAGCGCCAGCACCATCAATGCCATCAGGATGAAAAAGCCGATGGATTGAAGCACGGCGCGGACTTTCGTGGGGATGGGACGGCGGAAAATCCCCTCCAGAATGGAAAAAAGGATGAGGCCTCCATCCAAAACCGGGATGGGCAACAGGTTCATCATCATCAGCATGAGACTGATACCGCCGAAAAAGGTAAGCAGACTGCCAAAGCCACGTTTGGCCATCTGTTGACTCATGCTGACAATCATGACCGGGCCACCCACGGACTTTTTGAGTTCGGTAGGTTGGCGAATCAATTTTCCCAGCATTTGATAGTTTAGAACCACAAAATTCATCGTGTTATAGGCGCCCAATTTGCTGGCTTCGAAAAGATTAAAACGGCGAGTGTAACGCACAGGTTGGTATTGAGTTATGCCGATGGCACGGTTGCCACCAGAACTGAGGCTTGCCTCCAGGCGTAGACGTTTTTGGAGGGATTGTTCACCTCGTTGAATCTCAAGCAGAATTTCATCGTGGGGCGCGTTCACAATCATTTCCCGCATCTCATACCAATCATCCACACGCACGGAATCCACCGCCGTAATGCGGTCTCCGGGCTGAAGTTTGGCATGGTAGGCGGGGGTTTTTGGCATCACTTCTCCCACACGGGTGTCCGCAAGAGGCCAAAGACTGACGGCAAGCGAATCTATGTCCTTGGAATTGAGCCGCAGAGTCACTTCCCGGCCTTCCCGGCTCAAAATGACATTGCTTTCGGGTTCTTCCAAAAGCTCTTCCCAAAATTCACCAAAGCCTTTGATGAGTTTGTCGTTAACCGAGATGATACTGTCACCGGGGCTAAAAACTTCAGCCCATACTCCTTCAGCGCGGCTGAGCACCGGTCTTTGATCCTCAATTTGCACCGGCAGAACGAAGGAAAAGATGAAGAGTAAAAGCCCCAAAAGCAGATTGGCAAAAGGTCCGCTCAATCCAATCAACGCTTTTTTCCACCAAGCTTTGCGCAGGAAGGAATCTTCATCCTGTTGGTCTGGTGAATCGTCGTGCTCTCCCTTCATTTTCACGTAACCGCCCAGTGGAATCCAACTTAGCCGCCAAAGCACGCCGCGACGCTCCCATTCTTTGATGGGTTTGCCGAAGCCGATGGAGAATGTTTCGATTCCCACCCCAAAGGCACGCGCCGCAAGGAAATGCCCCAATTCATGGATGAAAATCATCAGGGCGAAGGCAAAGATTGTGAGTATAAATGTCACTTTTTGATTTGCTTTTCCGCAATACTGATTGCGATAAACGACCCCACATCAGTGGAATAGGAACCCGTTCCAAAGCCGGCGTCATAACCCAATTCGATAGCCAATTCGTGCGAAATGCGAGGGCCTCCACAGATGAAGAGCATTTTATCCCTAAGTTGCTCCGCTTCAGCCAGTTCAATCAATTTGGTGAGGTTATCAATGTGGATGTTCTTTTGGGTGACCACCTGTGAAACCAACACCGCGTCTGCGTTTTCCTCACGAGCACGGCGTAAAAGCTCCTCTGAGGGCACCTGCGCGCCCATATTGATGGCGTTGAACATTTGATAGCGTTCCAGCCCAAAGCGGTGATTGTAGCCCTTCATATTCATGATGGCATCAATCCCAACGGTGTGGGCGTCGCTTTCGATGCAGGCACCTACCACGGTGAGCTTGCGGCCGATATTTTCAGTGATATATGCATCCGTGGCGTCCATATCCATCACCGGGGTTTCCACCACTTTCACCTTGATGGAGGCAGGGTCCACAAAAGCCGCTGTGGCAGCGTAAGCTATGAAATGGGTGAAGCCTTCGCCCAGATAGCGAACGCCGCAAACATCGATTTCATCGAAGCCCATGCTTTTGAGCAGCAGACGGGCGGCTTCCTTGCCCCAGGCGTCCGCTGGCACAGGTAAACTGAAGGACAGCTGCATTTTGCCGTCACCGGAGGTGTCGCCATAGGGGCGGATCATATCTTTGGTGCTCATAATCCCAATTCCTTTTTCATCTTGTCCAAAAATGGGTTGAAATAGCCTTCTTCGCGGCGGAAAACACCGTCCTGACCTTTGCCACCGTTTTCGGGGCGCTTGATGTCGGCAAAATCGCCGCGCGCCATGGCTGGGAAAAGCCCTTCAGACGCCACTTTTTCCAGAAATTCCACCGCCTGTGTCAAAACCAAGTTGGCGCGCTGGTTCACAAAACTATCCGGAACCAAACTCAGGTTATCGCCCAGGTTTTTCACCGCTTTAAAGATGTATTGCGCGTTTTCAATGGCCAGGGAACGATCAACCAGATGCGGAGTGTGGATGGCCTCGGTCATCATGCCCAAAAGCTGCACACCTTGCCCAGTGAGCTGGCCGATGAAATTGAACATCGCGCCCATAAGATGGGTTTTAAAGATGTTGCCGCTGGCGTATTTGGTTGGTGGCATGTATTTTACAGGCGCGTCTGGGAAAAGTTCCCGGGTTAGAAGCGCGTGGGCGAGTTCGTAGGAAAAACTGTTCTCGATTTCAGGGTCGATTTCGAAGGCGTGTCCCAAGCCCATTTTTTCGGGCTTCACACCGCTCAGCAGGGCAAATTGTTCGTTCAAAAGCTGAGAAGCCGTCACCGTGTATGCCTTTTCGATGGCGTCAGAGGTGGTGAGATAGTTATCTTCCCCGGTTTGGATTTCGATGCCGGCAAAGGCGTTTATCATGCGGCTGAAATATTGGTCCAGCAGGGTTCGTTTGGGGTTGATGTCTCTGAAAAGGATGCCATACATGGCGTCATTCAGCATCAGGTCCAAACGTTCGATGGCACCCATGGCAGCGATTTCGGGCATGCAAAGTCCGGAGGCGTAGTTGGTTAGGCTTATATAGCGCTGTTGTTGCTCGGATGCTTCATCCAAGGCGGCACGCATGATGCGGAAGTTTTCCTGGGTGGCGTAAGTACCGCCGAAACCAACAGTTGTGGCACCGAAAGGAACGTAGTCCAAAAGCGATTGTGCCGTGGAACGGATCACCGCGATTACGTCCGCTCCCTCGGAAGCGGCGGCTTTTGCCTGAACCGCGTCTTCATAAATGTTTCCGGTGGCGACAATTACGTAGATGGCGGGAACGCGTCTGGGTCCGTATTTCGCGAACATGGCTTTGCGGGTATCGCGTTGAGCGCGGATGTGGCTCAACATCTTGTCGGCCAGAGTGTTGAGTACATCAAAAACAGCCTGTGGATCCTGGGGTGGGATTTTGTCAAGGTCAAGTTCTCCGCGTCCAACGGCTTGAGCCACTTCCATCACATCCATCTTCTTTGCCAGCATGGCGTTAGCCACAGGGATTGCCGCACCTTTACCCATGCCGCCAATTGTTTGCAGATGATCAACAACAACGTTTGGCAAGGGTTTGCCATCTTCCAAAGCACCGTCCACACCCAAAAGGCGCAGAACTGTGCGTTCAATAGCCAGTGAGGAATAACCGCCAAAGAGCCAATCGAATGAACCGGCGATATTTGCGGCTGCATCGCGAGCGCGTTCTTTCATTTTCAGGTCGATGTCCAGTTTGAGCATTAAACTCTCCCAAAGTGTTAATTATTCAATCTTTGCACGTTTTTTGGGACGGCTGAATCCGTCAAGGGAAAAGCTGTGGAGGTGTTTTCAGATATTGGTTTGGAATACAGGACGGTATAAACCTTCACCCCAAACTTCAAATCGCACTCACTTTGTAGTCTAAATTAGATGATTGCAAAAAAATACGTCTATCAGCAAGATCGAGATCCACTTTCTTATGTGTCGTTCCCTCATCGGCTCTTACAGCCCAGACCTTTTCACTGGCAAAAACCCAATCATACTCCTGTTTGTTAGCTTGAGTTTGTTCAATCGACTATTTTTCTTGACAACTTACACGGATATTCTATTTTCGTTTTATAGGTTGTGTTTTGAGCAAGGAGGTGAATAATGCTTGCGTCCTTTTTAACAAATCACAAGGTGCAAAGTTGCCGCGTTTTACGTTGCAAAGGCACCAAAGCTATGCCACGCCCAGACTTTGCAAGAGCTCGCACTTTGGTTTTACTTTGCTTGTTTTTATTAACCAGCCAGGTAATCGCGGCTCAGGGAATGCGCAGCGTGAGCTTGGTATCTCGTTCGATGATGCAGTGGAAGTCTGTGCTGGACATTGTGTTGGATGGTGATTATGCATACTTGGGAACCGCCGGTTCCGGGGTTCGGGTAGTTGATATCACAAATCCGCAATCAATAAAGGAAGTAGGATATTATTGGCTTGGAGACGGTGTTTCCAGAATGATCTTGAAAGATAATCTCCTCTACGTTAATTCTGGTTATTCCGTCATTTGTTTAGACATCAGTGATCCCGTCCAGCCGCAAATGTTGGGCACT
>JAAYKA010000136.1 GCA_012522635.1 Candidatus Cloacimonadota bacterium | reverse complement strand
GGACCACAAGCAAGCTGCCAACTGGTTCAAGCTCGCAGCAGAGCAGAGCCTCCCCGTTGCGCAATTCAACCTGGGAAGATTGTACTCCACCGGCCAGGGCGTGTCACAAAACAAAACAGAGGCTGCCAAATGGTTCCGCCTCGCCGCAGAGCAGGGTCATGTGGAAGCGCAATACCATCTGGGCTGTTTGTATACCATGGGCGAAGGCATGGCACTGGATAACCGGGAAGCTTTCAGATGCTGGCGCCTCGCCGCAGAGCAGGGTCATGCAGATGCCCAAAACAATTTGGGGGTGATGTGCGAACATGGCTTGGGCGTGGAACAGGACAAGGAGGAAGCCTATTTCTGGTATTTGCTGGCTGCGGCAGGAGGCTCTGAACAGGGTGTGGAAAACAGAGACACCCTGGGCAGGGAACTGAAGAAAGCGCAGCGAAAACGGGCAGAGGAGCGGGCTTTGGGGTGGCGAGGTAGCGAGTAGAAAGTATTCAGTTGTCAGTATTTCAGGCGTTGCGCACAGCGAAAGGTTAAAACGATAGCACGATAATCACCATCAAGGTCTGGTTCTTTTGTGCAGCTCAGGATGGCATATAGTCGCCCTTTTCCAGCCCCCGAAAGAGAATCGGATATTTGACAAGGAAAAGTCAGGCAAGAGTTTGGTTGGAATAAAGAAGGAGGATACGGGTGATTCCGTGAAATACAGCCTAAAAATCATAAGGCAGTAGCTATAATATTATATCGTACGGAACAAAACTTGCATAAAATTGAAATAAGCGAAAAGATACACTTCAATGGGGAGGAAAGATGAAACAGCGAATTTTGTTGCTGACTTACGTTCTGGCAGTGGTTTTTGCCGGAGCGCAAGAGGTTACTTTCAGGAAAGCCTGGAAGCTTGATTGGTATGGCAACCAGGTTCGATGCGCCGATGGCAGCGTGATTAGCTTTTGGGAAGACACGGATGCCGGCGACACAGACATTTACGCCCAAAGAATCAATGATACCGGACAGGCGCTTTGGAGCAAGCCAAAGATTGTTGCGGGTGGAGGTGGCGTTCAGGAATTTGTGAGCTGTGTGAGGTGTTCAGACGACAATTTTGTGCTTGTTTTCCAGTGTTCGGGACATGGCTATAGGCATGGCTATTCACTGCAAAAAATTAACCCGAACGGCGAGACTCTCTGGGGTGCCGACGGGATTGAAATCATCGAGGGAGCTGCCCGGATAAGCATTGTTCCCAATGAGGTGGGCGGGGTTTTCGTCATTTATGCCGATGATTTTTCGACCCATAACGTGAGAGGACAAAATCTTGACGCGCAGGGCAATCTGCTTTGGCCCGAAGAGGGATTATCTCTGGTTTCCGAAAGCGCGCGCTTCCTTTTTCAAGGTGCATTGAGCGATTTGGAAGGTGGCTTCATTGTAAATTGGAACGAAGGCACCGGGATTGAAAACTGGACAACCCAGCTTTACCGTTTTGACGCGGATGGAGCGCAAATTGGTGAAGAACCAATGGTTACGCCTGATGCCATGCAGGGAGGCGGACGCTTCGAAATCGTCCCAGACCGTGCCGGCGGGTTTTTGCTTTGGAATACAAGGGAAGAACCCACCACCCACATCGCCTTCCAGCGCATGGACACCAGTGGCAATCTTCAATTTGGCCGACCTTACCTGTTTGATTTGCAGACGCAAATCAGCTATTGGGAAAAAATCTCTGTGGAGCCGCTCGCGAAGGGCGGTTTGGTTTTCACCTGGAAGAAATACAACGGAAGTTCAGATGAGGCGGAGATTAAAGCCCAGCGCTTGGCTGCTGATTTTTCTGAACTTTGGGGTGAAAACGGCGTCAGCACCGGAGCTTTGGCAGCGCGGGATATCGTTGGTCAGGTCCAAGTTTCCGCAGACGCTCAGGGCGGCGCATGGCTTGCCTGGACGATTGGAGACAACCTCAACCTTGGTGTTTGCACCCAGTATATTTTGCCTGATGGCAGCCCGGCTTGGCCAGATGGCGCAAAGGTTCTCAGTCTTGATGATGCCTGGCGCGCTCAACAGCCTGCGCTGACAGCTTTTTCAGACGGCGCTTTGCTCATCTGGCGCGACCTTCAGGGCCAAAACGTAAATGTCCGCCGTCAGGCTTTGGACACAAACGGCACGCCATATCTGGCCGCGGGAGGCGAAACTTTGGTTTCCCGGCTGGATGGCATAGCCTTTCTGGCGAGAGTTCTGCCGCTGGGAGATAAATATCTGGTTATGTGGTATGACGACCGCGATTACTACGATAACATCTATTATCAGATTTGTGACCAAACCGAAAATCTGCTTTTGGAGGAAAACGGCAGGGCGCTGCCTCGTGAAACCCTCAGCAATCCTGGCGGCATGACAGCGATTTCCCTTCCCGACGGCACAGCCGCCATGCTCATCAACAGAGGCAGCAGTGTTTTTCTGCAGAGAATCAAAGGCATGGGGGAAGCGGTGTATCCCGGAGACGGCTTGCCTGTGTTTACGCTGGACCATAGCCCCAGTGCCGCCATGGAATATGATGATTCCGGGCTTTCGGTGGTCTGGAAACGCTATGATTTTTCCGGCCCCACCCAAGCCTCTTTTCGCTTTCAAAAAATTGTGGGCAACACCCTGCAGTGGGAACCAGAGGGAAAAACAATTGTCACTTTTCCAGCGGGGACGAATATCAGATTTAAGGGTTTCAGAGATGGATATATCATTTTTGAAACTTATGGTTATAACGGGACGTATACCAACTGCCATGTGCTGAAAATCGATGAGCAGGGAGAGATTGATTCAAACTGGCCACAAGAGGGTTTGATTGTCTTGGAGGGATGCAATTACCACGCTTCCGCAATTGTGGATGGCGACCTCATCATTTTCGGCAAAAGCACGGCGGATTATAGCTTGAAGGCTCAGCGCCTGACCAGTTGCGGCTTGCGTCTTTGGGGTGATGAGGGCTATAATTATGGAAACAGAGCCTTTTACAGCCTCTTGGACGGAGAGCAACTCAGCATGCTCCAACCCGGCGGGCAGGGCGGAAACTCGATGTATTTTCAAATGATGGATGGCGATGGAAACTTCATTCTTGATGATTCCGGAATCCTGCTGGAAGAAACAGGCAGATTCCTGTACAGCGCCAGCTTGGTCGATTTTCCAAATTCGAGTAAGGCGGCAATTTGGTCAACCTGCCCTGATAGCGGCGGTTACAGGGATGTTTTCATGAGGTTCATCAAACCGGATGGCGAATTGCTGGATGACGAAACCATCACCCTCTGCGATGCCTGGCTGGAACAAGATGGAGCTCAAGCCGTCGCGCATGGATATCAGGCGCTGGTGGCTTGGAACGATGCCCGCTCCGGGATTTTGGACAGCGAATATTTCGTGCAGGGGGTATATGGAAGCTTCATCTACAATCAATATACTTCCGCGGATGACCCGCATATCCCGCCACTTTTTGAAACGGCTCTATTTCAAAATCATCCCAATCCTTTCAATCCCGAAACCAGGCTTTCCTTCAGCCTGCCCGCGGCTGGAAAAACCAGCCTGGCAATTTATAACCTGAAGGGACAAAAAGTTGCCACGCTGCTGGATGAGGAGGAACTGCCCGCGGGAAAACACAGCCTGCTGTGGAACGGACGCGACCAGCAGGGAAACCCGGTTGCCAGCGGTGTGTATATTCAAAGACTGAACTTTGGTGGCCAAACCCTTGTCCGCAAGATGGTTTTGGCAAAGTAAGATAGTATAACCCGAAGTCCATAAGCCACGGGAAAGCGGTGAATTACGAAGCTTCCTGCCACCTTTGGGCTTCGGGTTTTTTTTGTTTCAGAGCGGGGTTTTGATTGTTCCTTGACTCTGACTCAGGTGTAATTCGAACATGACAAATGTAGTTCCCCATTGGCTTAGGGGATGTTCGGGAGATGATTCTGGGATAATCTGGAGCCACAGGCAAGAGTGGGGCAGAGGCGGGTTTTTCAAAAGCATGAAAAAAGCCCAAAAGCTTGGGGGTTGATGCCTGCTTTTGGGCGATAAATAGTTTAGTGGTTTTTAGCGCGGGACGGGAGGATTGGTGGGGATTTCTTCCGTTTCCCCGGCTGGGTTTTCTATGCTGTTAATACATTCATCTGTGATGACCCGCTCGTCTTTGCAGGCGCTGTTATCCACCGCGTCTTTGTCCAGTTTCAACAGATTGTTATAGGAGGTGGTTTCGATTTTTTGTTTGCTGAAGGGAGGCTTGATTTTTTCCACCCTGAGGCTGTAATTCACGATGAGACCGGCAAAAACGATGGAAACCATGCTCATGAGCTTGATGAGAATGTTGATGCAGGGGCCGGCTGTGTCTTTGAAAGGGTCTCCAACAGTGTCGCCCACCACGGTGGCTTTGTGGACTGAGGATGATTTTCCGCCAAACTGTCCGGTTTCCACATACTTTTTGGCGTTGTCCCAGGCGCCGCCGGAATTGTTCAGCATAATCGCCAAAACGAAGCCGCAGACCATGGCGCCTGCCAAAACACCCAAAACGCCTGCCACACCGAAGATGAGGCCGGTGATGATGGGAGTGGCGATGCCCACGATTGCGGGAACAAGCATCTGCTGTTGGGCGCCGATGGTGGCAATCGTTACACAACTGGAGTAATCGGGCTTGCCGGTTCCTTCCATGATGCCGGGGATTTCCTTGAACTGGCGACGCACTTCAGCCACCATGAGACCGGCGGCTTTTCCCACCGCCTCGATGGTGAGCGCGGCAAAAACAAAGACAGCCATGCTGCCGATGAAGATGCCCAGCAGGAATTTGGGGTTCAGGACATGAATCTGATAGTAGTTTATAAAGTCCATCACGGTGGCTTGGTCCACGCGCACGTGTTCCACCAGCTCTTTGCTGTGGTTAATCGTCATGTAGATATATTGATTGGCTTTACCGCCCATATCGATGAGCGCGGCGCGGATTTCCTCCAGATAGGCTGCCAAAAGCGCCATCGCCGTCAGGGCGGCACTTCCGATGGCAAAACCCTTTCCGGTGGCAGCGGTTGTGTTTCCCACGCTGTCCAG
>JAAYKA010000135.1 GCA_012522635.1 Candidatus Cloacimonadota bacterium | reverse complement strand
TCCGCCCTGGCTATTCAAAACAGGATTTACAGGAAAAGCTGATTAACAGCGGATTTGAGGTGGAAAAACTAATTCACAGCTATGGAACCTGGGGCAGCCTTTCCTGGCGGCTTTTGATGAAATATCCACTGTCGCTGTTGGATAAAAGCAGGATTTTCTTGGCGTTTTTGCCTTTTTGGTATCTGGCGGTCTTCCCCATCGCGGAACTTATGATGCGCGCGGATATGAAACGCGAAAACCACAGCGGAACAGGCTTGATTGCTGTCGCCAGGAAAGCCAGAACCCTGCCTCGCTCTTAAGTCCAACTCCACGCTCCCACGAATCGCCCTCCCCGGATGCCCGTCCGTGGTCGGACTGTTGTCGAGTATCAAGAATTCAAATCACATTTTCGAGTTTAGAGCGAAGCTGGTTTCAGCTTATTTTCGCAAGCGGGAGGGGGAAAAAGAAGCGGCCCGAAATCAATCCAGGCCGCGTCAATATTGAGATTACTCAGCTTAGAATTTCAAATCTTTTGTTTCAATTGGGCTGAGCATCAGGGTTTTTTCATTGCCAAAATCGCGCCACAATTCGTAAGCGCGGATATAATCGTCCAAAATTTCGCCGAGGAAATCTTCCTGCAAACTGGCTTCCAGCGGGTTGGCCTTCATGGTCACCTGCATTCCTTTTTTGGAGGTTGTGGCATCCACGAGCTTGATATCACCTTTGATGTGGGCAATTCTGCGCATTGCTTCAACCGCGGTATCCAGGCCGCCAAGCTCGTCCACCAGCCCGTTTTCAAGGGCTTGTTCTCCAGTCCAAACCCGTCCCTGCGCGATTTCGTGGATTTCATCGTAGCTCAAGTTTTTGCGTCCTCTATCCACCTTGCCAACGAATTCCTCATAAGCTGATTCAATGTAATGTTCCATGCGCTGGACTTCTTCGTCGCTCCAGGTGCGGTGATTGGCTCCAAAATCTGAATTGGCGCCTTTTTTCACGGTGCTCCAGTTTACGCCCAGTTTTTCATAGAGGCGCGGGAATGTGAACATCAAACCAACCACCCCGATGGAGCCTGTAAGCGTAGCGGGATCAGCAACGATGTGGTTTGCTCCGCAGGAAATATAGTATCCACCGGAAGCCGCAGCTCCAGCCATGGAAACCACCACAGGCTTGAAGTTTTCCCACTGCGCCAGTTCAAGCTCACGCAAAATGACATCCGAAGCCTGGGCAGAGCCGCCGCCGCTGTCCACTCTCAGAATGATGCCTTTGTAAAGTGGGTTTTTGCGGGCTTCGCGGATTAATTTCACGGTGTTTTCGTGGGCAATCTTTTTGCCCGGCTCACCTTTTCCCATCACGATATCACCCTGGGCATAAATCACCGCAATCATGGTTTCACGCGGCTTGTGCCAGGTGTAATCCACATAATTATGAACCTTTTTGCGGGTTTTTTTGAAGCCAAAATCCGCCTTCAAGGTTCTTTCCAACTCGTCTTCATAGATGATTTTATCAATCAATCCGGCGTCCAGAGCGTCTGTGGCCAAAAAGTAGGGTCCTTCGTCAACGAGCTGGGTGAAAGGCTCGGCAAGTTTTTCGCCACGACCAGCTTCCACGCCAGCAACCATCTGGCTGAAAATGCTTTCCAGCAGAGTGTCGTAGGATTCGCGCTCCGCCTCGGTCATTTCGCTTTCCGAAAACATGTTGCCAGCGTTTTTATATTTGTGGCTGCGGAAATTCAACACGTCCACACCCACCTTGTCCAAAAGTTCGGCAAAATAGGGACTGTCGACCGACATTCCATGCAAATCCAACATTCCCAGAGGGTTCAGATAGATGGCGTCAGCCACGGAGGCGGCAAACATATAGCTGCCGTTGCTGATGTTGTTATAATAGAAACTAATCTTTTTTCCGCTGGTTTTAAAATCCTCCAGCGCGGCGCTGAATTCCTGCAAAAGCGCGTAGGAAGTGCTGAAACTGGGATTTTTGAACAGGATACCCTTCACGCTTTCATCGTCTTTTGCCCGCTTCACGTCCTGGATTATAGTTTCGATGCTTTTCGTACTCGAATCCATGACTCTGATATTCCCCAGGGAAAATTTTGGCTCCACATAGGTTTTCACCGTGCCGGACAGCTTCATGTCATACCACTGGGATTTTTTCAAGCCCAAAAAGGGACGGAACATATTGTCTGACAGATGGATATATGGCGCCAGATTTCCTTTGCTTCCGCTCTGGATTTGCGAAAGCGTGCCCAGCTCGGTTTTATTGAGGCTGAGGCTGAAATTCAGCATGGCGGTTTTTTTGTCGAAATTGTAGCCACCGCCGATGTTTAAACCATCCAAAAGTCTGGTTTGGATGCCAACGCTGAGGTCGTTAACGCCGTAGGAGCCGTCATCCTTGTCATAATCCATGTCCGCGCTCAGCTCCAAACGCTGTTCCAGCCTGGGATTCACAAAAGCCAGCGGACGCAGGGAAAGCCCGGCGTGATAAGCGGGAGAATGATTGTCAAC
>JAAYKA010000134.1 GCA_012522635.1 Candidatus Cloacimonadota bacterium | reverse complement strand
CGAAATCAAATTCTGGGCAAAGTCCCACACCGCCCAGTATGGACTGGAAAGGTTCAAGGTTGGCGTGTCCACCACTGGCACCAACCCGGCTAACTTCACCATCATCAGCGGTACAAACTACATTCAGACACCTGATGTTTGGACTGAATACACCTACAGCCTTGCCAATTACGCCACCAGTGAAACTGTTTATGTTGGAATCGAGTGTGTTTCGAACGACGCCTTCATCTTCTTCATCGATGATGTGACTGTGACAGGCGGAGACGATGCAAACGATCCTGGCATGCCGGTTGTGGCAACCGCACTGCACGGAAACTATCCGAACCCCTTCAACCCTGAAACCACCATCACCTACAGCGTGAAGGATGCCGGACCCATCAGCATCGAGATTTACAACGCCAAAGGCCAGTTGGTGAAAACCCTGGTGAATGAACACAAAGCCTCCGGCAATTACAGCATTGTCTGGAATGGTCGTGACAACAATAACCAAGCTGTATCCAGCGGTATCTATTTCTACAAGATGCAGGCTGGCAAATACAGCAGCACCAAAAAGATGGTCCTGATGAAGTAATTCGTCAGAGTCATAAATCTCCAATTAAGCCCCGGGATTTTTCCGGGGCTTTTTTATTCTGGCGGCCACCATATTAGAACGAGTCTGTTGCAAACTACCTCACAAAGCCCTAAGCCTTTATCAACCTTATGTTTAGCTTATGAAACATAAGGAATACCAAGGGCGGCAAGCAGGAAGGTTTATTCCCGTGTGCGCGCGCTCTTACCTCAATCTTGATTCCAGCGTCACTCGCCCACTTATCACCCTCCTGAGTCCCCCGATTCTGGATCGGGGGGAGCACGAAGATGACACAATCGGGAGTATTTTTGGAACCAAGAAGGAAGCAGGTTGGGAGGATGAGGATAGGAATTCTCATCTGGTTTTATGAGGGGATTTTTCGCGGTTTGTATGTATGCGAACAACCTGTTATCCCGCTTGCAGGAAAGCAAAAGTCAAATACGCTGTAAACTTGCATTATCCTTAAAAATGGATAACATATATATAGAGAACAATTAAGGGAGGAGAATTATCCATGCAAACAGACCAAGATATAGCGCGCAGCGTGAAATTGGAACCCATAGATGCCATCGCGGCAAAGCTGGGCCTGCAACCGCAGGACCTTGAACACTACGGAGAACACAAGGCAAAAATCCGCTATTCAGCCCTGGAAAGGATTGAGAAAAACCCCACCGGAAAGCTGATTTTGGTTTCCGCCATCACACCCACACCGGCGGGAGAAGGCAAAACCACCGTTGCCATCGGACTGGCACAGGCTTTGAACCAAGTTGGAAAACTCAGCTCCGTTGCCGTCCGTGAACCTTCATTGGGTCCGGTTTTTGGCATAAAGGGCGGTGCCGCAGGTGGAGGCTGGAGTCAGGTCCTTCCGATGGAAGACATCAATCTGCATTTCACCGGCGATTTTCATGCCGTGACAGCGGCAAACAACACCCTCGCCGCGCTTGTGGACAACTATATTTACTACGACAACGCGCTCAATCTCGACCCGCGGCGCCTCACCTGGAAAAGAGTGTTGGATGTGAATGACCGCATGTTGCGCAAAATTGTGATAGGCTTGGGCGGCAGCAAACAGGGCTTCCCTCGCGAAGACGGTTTCGACATCACCCCCGCCAGCGAAATCATGGCCATCCTCTGTTTGGCAAACAATGTGGATGAATTGAAGGAACGCATTGGAAACATTACAGTTGGCTTCAGCCATTCCGGAGATCCCGTACTTGTGAAACAGCTTGGATTTGAGGGCGCCATCGCCGCGCTTTTGAAAGACGCGCTGCAGCCAAACTTGGTGCAAACCACTGAAAACACACCCGCTTTTGTGCATGGTGGCCCTTTCGCAAATATCGCTCAGGGAGCAAATTCCATCATTGCGACCAAAACCGCGCTGCGTCTTTCGGAATATGTGGTCACGGAAGCTGGATTCGGCTTCGATCTGGGTGCTGAAAAGTTTTTCGACCTCGTGTGCCGCTATGGCAAATTCTGCACAGACGCGGTGGTGCTGGTTGCCACGATTCGGGCGCTTAAACTTCACGGGGGCAAGAAATTGAAGGAAATATCTGAACCAGACCCCGAAGCCGTCCGCGCTGGCTTGCCAAATCTGGCAAAACATTTGGAAAACATCAATAAATTTGGTATGAAATCCATCGTTGCCATAAACCGTTTTCCCACCGATACGGATGAAGAAATCAGAGTTGTGCAGGAATTTGTGGATTCTCAGGGCTTTGACAGCTCTGTGGCAGATTTCCACGCCCAAGGTGGAAAAGGCGGATTGGAACTGGCACAGCAGGTCATCGATATGGTTGACAAGGAAGAATGTCGTTATCATGGGCTCTATAACTGGGAAGACCCTGTGAAGGACAAGATTTTCACCGTCGCCAACCAGATTTACGGCGCTGAAAATGTGGACTACACCGCCGAGGCAAAAGCTGACCTGAAAAGAATCAATAAATATGGATATGACAAGCTGCCCATCTGCATTGCCAAAACCCAAAAATCGCTTTCGGATAACCCGGATTTGATCGGACGTCCCAAGGATTTTCTGGTGACGGTGCGGCAGATTGTAATCTCCAGCGGCGCGGGCTTTTTGGTTCCCATCACCGGTGAAATCATGCGGATGCCAGGCTTGCCGAAAAAACCTTCCGCCCAAAACATCGACGTTGAGGGAGAAGGGAATATCACTGGCTTATTCTAAGGCATAATTAATATGCGGAGTTATGCCCCCGGAACCGGCTGAAAATACCGGTTTCGGGGGTTTTTATTTTCTGATGGGCGAAAATTTCATTGACAAATAAGCTGCTTTATATTTAGCATGATTTTTATAATGTGATTCCGCCTGGAGGATTTGACTAATGATCAGAGGCAATCTGCCTTTCTGGGGTAAAAAGCTGGGCTTATGCTTGGCATTTTGCGTGGTTTTTGGGCTCATTTGGGCTGAAGCGAAATCTTCATCTCAAATGGCAGTGTTTCAAAGTGACACGAATTATAGCTTCAACTATCCGCGCGCCTGGAAGGTTTTTGATGGCTCAAACAAAGGCCCGGACTGGCTGGAAAGAAGCTTGGCGATGCAGGAAGATACACAGAATTCTTCCGAGTATACAAAGTTCATCCTGGACCGGGTTGACAGTTTGTATATCCGAGCTGCTTTTTTTGAAGACGACGCATCCAACTCCACCGCTTTCATAGTTTTAAGCACTGGTGGCCGCTTTGGTCCCAATGATGAATTCCAGCTTAAAAAACGTTTTGGCGAGCTGTTTTTGCCGCCAGGTTATAGCTTGGACAGAATCGAATCCGCAGTGGAAGGATTCAACTCCATGGAGCGCATGGTGATAAATGCCTCAATCAGGAATCCCGAATCCGATTCCGAAATTCATTTTAGAAGCGTCAACGTGAATGGTAATTTCCGTTCCTACACTTTCACGCTTGGCGGCAGCCGAGATGATATTTTGCGTTTGAGCTCAGTTTTGGATGCGACGATGAAGTCTCTGGATGAAGATATTCCCAGCGAAAAAGGCATCAGCGGTTTGGACCGTTGGTTGGAAATCATACTGCTCGTAACTTTTGCCCTCATGATAACCTGGCTTATAAGAAGGATAATGATTCAGAATTTCGTCTTATACAGACGCAGTCGGCGCGGAGGGGGGATGGGGTTTATCCCGATGTTTATCGTGGTTCTTGGAGTTTTGGTCGGCTTTTCAACCATTTTGGTTACATGTCAAAATCGCAAAACCATGAAGACCAGCCAGTCGGGTTCGATACAGAGGACAAAATAGGGAGTTTCTGAGGATAATTTAGGCTGAAAACGATAGATTCTGATGCCGGAATCGGCTCTTTGGGCATAAATTCCTTGACACTTCCGGCGGTTTTCTGACAAAGTATCTTTTCCATAAAACAAATACAGGCGGTTCAAGCATGCGAAATATCTTCATTGCTGGCAATTGGAAAATGAATAAAGATGCCCCTCAAACAGAGCAGTTTTGCGCGCAACTGCAAAACCATCTCCAAAAACAAGATTTTGGCAGGGTGAAAGCCATCGTCGCGCCAGTGTATCCCTTTTTGTCCCAAGCAAATAGCATTCTGAAATCGGCAGGTGTGGCTGCTCAGGATGTCAGCGCCCATTCCCAGGGTGCCTTCACCGGTGAAGTGTCCGCTTCGCAACTGGCTTCATTGGGCATAAAGTATTGTATCATAGGTCATTCCGAGCGTCGTCAATATCATGGGGAAAGCGATGCCCTCGTGAACGAAAAGCTGATGAAGCTGCGGGAAAATCGCATCACTCCCATCGTTTGCATTGGTGAAACGCTTGAGCAGCGCGAACAGGGAAAAACCCAGGAAGTGGTGATTTCCCAATTGGAAGGTTGTTTTCAAGATGTTGAACTGCAAAACGGAGAGGAAGTTTTGATTGCTTACGAACCGGTTTGGGCAATTGGCACCGGAAAAACTGCCACATCCGCTCAGGCGCAGGAGGTTCACGCGCAGATTCGCGCCTGGCTGCAAAACCGTTTCACAGAAGAGGTTGCTCAAAAAATGCACATCCTATACGGCGGCAGCGCGAAACCGGAAAACATCGGAGAACTGCTGCGACAAAATGATATTGATGGAGGCCTCATTGGCGGTGCTTCCCTGCAAATCGAATCCTTTTGTGCCATGTTGGATATTGCGTTGGAAACTGGCGGAGGAAATTGAACTTTGATCGACCTTAAATTCATCCGAGCCAATCCCGAAATAGTGCGTCAAGCCATCAAAAACAAGAACGAAAAGGCCGATTTGGATGCCCTTTTGGAAACTGATGAGACCAGACGCCGCCAGCAACACGATTTTGACACCCTAAAAGCAGAGCAAAACCAGGTTTCCCAACAAATTGCCAAAGCCAAAAAAAGCGGCGCCGATGCTTCCGAAATGTTGGCTGAAATGGGCAGCGTGGCTGAGCGCATCAAGGAAATCAACGCCCAGCTTGTTAAAACCAATTCCCGCTTGGAAGAACTGCAATTGAGCATTCCAAATATCCCTCATCCATCTGTGCCGATTGGGTTTGACGAATCCGCAAACCGTGTAATCCGGGAATGGGGCGAAAAACCAAGCTTTCCTTTTGCCGCGCTGGATCATCTGGAACTGGCAGAAAAAAATGGGCTTTTGGATCTGCCTCGCGGCGCCAAGCTCAGCGGGTCCGGTTTTCCAGTGTATACAGGTCGGGGCGCGGCATTGGAACGTGCGCTCATTAACTTTATGCTGGACAAACACATCCAGGATCACGGCTACACCGAGATGGCGGTTCCGGTTTTGGTGAACCGCAAAACCATGACCGGCACCGGACAGCTTCCCAAATTGGCAGAAGACATGTATCACGTGGAACAGGATGATTTTTTCCTCATCCCCACCGCAGAGGTTCCGGTTACGAACCTCCATGCCGATGAAATCCTGCGACACGATCAACTGCCTCTGAAATATGTGGCTTACACACCTTGTTTCCGCCGTGAAGCAGGTTCCTACGGCAGGGATACCCGCGGTTTGCAGCGCCTGCATCAGTTCAACAAAGTGGAAATGGTTCGCTTTGTGGAGCCGGATACCTCTTATGACGCGCTGGAGGAAATGCTGGCAGAAGCGGAAGCCATTCTGCGCTCTCTGGGTTTGCACTACCGGGTTCTGGAACTCTGTTCCGGAGACCTAAGTTTCGCCTCCGCAAAAACTTATGATATTGAAGTCTGGGCTCCGGGGACGGGAAAATATCTGGAGGTTTCCTCTGTGAGCAATTTTGAGGATTTTCAAGCCCGCCGCGCCAGCATCCGCAAAAAGGATTCCCAGGGAAAACCTTATTTCATCCACACTTTGAACGGTTCCGGCCTTGCCACACCGCGCCTTTTTATCGCGCTTTTGGAAAGCTGCCAAAATGAAGATGGCGGTTTCACAATCCCGGCCGCGTTGGAAAACCACATGCCTCCTTCGGCGCATAAATTCACATGACGGCGAAAGCCATAGATAGGATATAAACCAATGGATAAGAGAGAGTTCGACTTCTTTGAACTGTTGAGGATATTGCTCAAAAATCGGAAATTCATCATCATTTTCGTGGCTGTGGTCAGCGTAGCGGCAGTGGTTTACAGCCTGCTGACACCGCAGATTTGGGAATCCAGCGCCAGCTTCTACGTGGTTGGAGATCAAAGTACCGGTCTGCCGTTCGACATCAAAGGTCTCAGCGGTATCACGGCCTCTCTTT
>JAAYKA010000133.1 GCA_012522635.1 Candidatus Cloacimonadota bacterium | reverse complement strand
TCGACGCTGGCATTGGATTGGGATAATGTGGGTCTGCTTTTAGGCGATCCCAACCGGGAATTCAAAAAAGTATTGCTTGCCCTGGATGTGACTCATAATGCGGCAGACATGGCGCTTGAAGAGGGCGCGGATCTCATCTTGTCCCACCATCCTCTCATTTTTCGACCCCTCAAACGAATAAACGATCCGCTTTTGCTGAAGCTGCTGGAAAACCGCATCGCCGTGATTAGCATGCACACGAACCTGGATGTGGCGCCTGAGGGAGTGAACCACGCTCTGGCAGCTAAACTGGGATTGCGGATTACGGGACATCTCACTTCCGAACAAGGCGGAAAATGGCATCATCTTTCCGTCACAGTGCCAATCGGACACACAGATCCTGTGGTGGAAGCAGTTTTCAAAGCTGGAGGCGGCAGGATTGGCAATTACAGTGGTTGTTCCACGCGACACCGCATCACCGGAACCTTTGCCGCGGAGGAAGGCGCAAAACCTTTCATCCCATCTGCTCCAAATCACGCGCTGACCACCGTTTCCGAGGAAGAGCTGGAATTTATGGTTTCCGAAAACGTCTTGCGCGATGTGATTTCCGCCATCCGCAAAGCGCATCCCTATGAAGTTCCACTTTTATATACATTTCCAGTTGCGAACCCCAATCCCGCCAATGGCCTGGGTTTGATTTGCGAACTGGAAAATCCCAAACCTCTCAATGAGATGTTGGAGCATGTCTCGCAATGCCTTGGGAACCCGCGCCCCAAATTGTGGACGGCGGGTCTGAAAGCTTCAAACCCTGTTTCCAAAATCGCCGTTTGCGGTGGTGCTGGCAGCTCTGTCATCAAGAATGCCGAAGGCAGGGTGGACCTGCTCATCACCGGCGACATCGGTTATCATGCCCTGCTGGAATCCCGCGTTCCCATAATCGATGCCGGGCATTTTTACACTGAATATCCCATTTTGGAAACCCTCAGAAAAAAATTGGAAGGGTGGGGGATTTCGGCTCAGGCAATGCCCATGGAAAAACATGAATACCGGCAGGGAGTTTGGGAGTTTTAAGAAACTGAATTCCCACCCAAAACCCTCCGCAATTTCCGTTTGTGAGGGATAACTTATTGTCAGAAAGCCGCTTCGCTCTTGCGTCGTGAAAGATTTCCACATGGTCGATATTCCCCGACCCCCCGACCGTGGACGGACTTTTGACGAGGGCGAGCCAAGTGGTTCTGAAGTTTGGAAAAAGAAGGAAGCGGAAGGTCCCTTGCCCGCAACAGGTTAGTTATCAAAAAATGCCTGCCGAAGTTCCCGATCTCGGTATATGATGTTAATGGGAAAATCCTGAGATAATCTGGAGCCAGGGCAGAGGGTTTGACAAAAAAAGATGAGGGCTTAGCTGTTTATGGTTCATACTTTGCACTAAATTCCTTGACATTGTCGCCATGTCCGAAATTGTGGCTTTCTGAACAAAAATCTATAAAGGAGAATCGATGAATACTCTCACTCCGAAGCCCGATGACATCCAGCGTGCCTGGTATGTTGTCGATGCCACGGATCTGCCTTTGGGACGCCTGTCCACCAGGATAGCGAGCATCCTTAGCGGCAAAAACAAGCCTTATTACGTGCGCAACATCGACACTGGCGATTACGTGATCGTGATCAATGCCGAAAAAGTGCGCGTCACCGGGCTCAAAAGCCTGCAAAAGAGCTATCAACGCTATAGCGGTTACCCCGGCGGCCTCAAGGAGATCCCTTTCGCAAAGATGCTTGAACAGCATCCCACCCGCATCATTGAACACGCCGTGCGCGGCATGATGCCCAAAACCGTGTTGGGAGACGCCATGTTCAAGAAACTCAAAGTCTATGCCGGCAGCGAGCATCCTCATGCTGCTCAACAACCGGTGGAACTTAATCTTAAGGAGAAATAACCTATGCAAACTTACAACGCAGTTGGCAGAAGGAAAAACGCCGTGGCCCGCGTGCGCATCGCTCCCGGAACTGGCAAACGCATCATAAACAAGGTTCAGATGAAGAAATATCTCCAGCGTGAAACCTTGGAAATGGTTGTGGAACAGCCTCTTCAGGAACTTGGCGTGAGCGACAGCTTCGACGTTTATGTGAACGTCACCGGCGGTGGCCTCAGTGGTCAGGCTGGTGCCATCCGTCACGGAATTGCCCGTGCTCTGGTGGAATACGACGAAAAATATCGCAGCAGCCTCAAAGCCCGCGGCTTTCTCACTCGCGACCCCCGCATGGTGGAACGCAAAAAGAGTGGAAGACCGAAAGCCAGAAAGAAATTCCAGTTCTCCAAACGTTGATCCGGGTTTTGGGGAGGATTTTCCTCCCCTTTGGAACCACATGGACAGCATTAAACACCAAACCAAAAAAATCGCGCCGGGAGTTGCAAGGCGGTGGGGAGCCCGATCCTCTGAATTGCTTAGATCCCAGCGCGGAAAAGCAACCGTAAGACAAGGAGAATAAATGTCCGTAGTTACCATGAAACAACTACTGGAAGCGGGAGTCCACTTTGGCCATCAGACCTTCAAGTGGAACCCCAAGATGAAGAAATATATCTTCATCAAACGCAACGGCATCCACATCATCGACCTCAAACAAACAGTCGATGCCATCAACGAAGCCTACCATTTTTTGAAGGAAGTTGCCAATCGGCAGGAATACATCCTCTTTGTGGGAACCAAAAAACAGGCGCAGGCAGCCATCAAGGAAGCAGCCGAAAAAGCCGGTGTTTTCTATGTTAACCAGCGCTGGTATGGTGGCATGCTCACAAACATGAGCACCATCCGTAAAAGCGTTGAAAAGATGAAGTATTATGAAGACATCGTGGCTGATGGCACCATCAACAATTACACCAAGCTGGAACAGCAAAAGATGCAGCGCATGCACGACAAGATTGAGTTTTCCCTGGGCGGAATCCGCGAAATGGATGCCCAACCGGGAGCCATCTTCATCGTGGATACCGGCTATGAAGACATTGCCGTGCGCGAAGCCCGCATTTTGGGCGTGCCCATCATCGCCATGGTGGATACAAACTGCGACCCCGACCTCGTGGATTATGTAATCCCCTCAAATGATGACGCCACCCGTGCCATCCAGTTGATTTCAGACCTGATGGCAAACGCCGTGGTCGAAGGCAAAAACATTGCCACTGAAGGCGCTGACACCACTCCTCAAAAAGAAGGAGAGGAAGAAATGCCGGAAGAGGTGGAACTTGCAGCCGCGCCCGCGGAAGCAGCCCCCACTGAAGAAAACTGATTCATTATCTATAGCGGGGAGGCTTGTGTCTCCCCGCCATACAATCAATAAATTTAGGAGTTTTTAAAATGATAGAAGTAACAGCCGCAATGGTGAAGGAACTGCGAGACAGGACCAGCGTGGGCATGATGGAATGCCGCAAAGCCCTGCTTGAGACAAATGGCGACATCGAAGCCGCAATCAAATACCTGCGCGAACGCGGGATTACCAAAGCCGAAGGCAAGGCTCTGCGTGAAACCAAGGAAGGAATCATTTTTTCCTACATCCACTTCAACGGCCGCTTGGGCGTGATGTTGGAGCTGAACTGCGAGAGCGATTTTGTGGCACGCACTGAAGAATTCAGAGCCCTGGCCGAAGAGATTGCGCTGCAGATTGCAGCCACAAATCCTCTGGCTGTCACAGCCGATCAGATTGATCCCGCCATTTTGGAAAAAGAACGCGAAATCGCCCACAACAAAGCTGTGAACGAAGGCAAAAAGCCGGAAATCATTGAAAAGATTGTGGAAGGCAGCGTTAAAAAATACTGTTCGGAACACTCGCTTATGGAACAGGAACTGGTTAGCGAAAGCGGTCGCACGGTGAAAGATATGCTCACAGACGCCATCGCCCGCACCGGTGAAAACATTCAGATTTCCCGCTTTGTACGTTTCGTGTTGGGCGGAGAATAAATAGAATCATGTCCCGGCGTTTTTTGCTCAAACTCAGTGGAGAAATCCTGGCCGGATCCCAGGGTTTTGGCTATGACGACAATGTGATTGATGTCCTCACGGATGAGATCATCGCTGCCAAAAAACTGGGTGTTGGCTTGGCAATCGTGGTCGGCGGCGGCAATATCTTCCGCGGCGGAAGCTGGAAAAACCAAAGCTTGGACCGGGTTGTGCTGGATCAAATTGGAATGCTTGCCACCATCCAAAACTCGCTGTATTTGGCTCAAATACTGCAGAGCAAAGGTCAGCCAGCGCAGGTTTTTTCAAGCTTCAGCATGGACGCTGTGGCGGATCGCTACACCGTGCGCGCGGCTTTCCAAGCCTTGGAAGATGGAAAAATCTGTCTCTTGGGAGGCGGAACATCGCATCCGTTTTTCACAACCGACACGGCGGCAGTGTTGCGCGCGGTGGAGCTGAAGTTGGATTTGGTTCTGAAGGGAACCAAGGTGGATGGGCTTTACGATGCCGATCCCGCCAAGAATCCAGATGCCAAGCTCATTCGCGACGCAACTTTTGACCAATGTCTGGAGCAAAAGCTGGGAGTTATGGACATGACAGCCTTTTCGCTGGCCCGTGATAACGGCATGCCCATCAAAATCTTCAACATTTCCAAACCTGGAGGCCTGGAGCAGGCCATCACAAATGCCGAGAGCGGCACCCTCATCCACCCCTGAAAAGCAGACGTTTAAAGGAGTTTAAAAAATGGAACAGCTAAAAGAAACATCAAAAGAGAAAATGGAAAAATCCTTCGAGGCCCTGCTGCACCAGTTTTCCAGGGTCCGTACCGGCAGAGCCAGCGCCTCCATCTTGGATGACGTGCGCATCAACTATTATGGCACGCCAACCCCGGTGAAGCAGCTTTGCAATATCTCCATTCCGGAGCCGCGCACCATCGTTGTGCAGCCTTGGGATAAAACCACCCTCGCGGATATCGAAAAAGCCATTCTGGCAGCCAATCTGGGCATCACCCCGGAAAATGATGGTAACGTGATCCGTCTTCCTTTTCAACCACTTACGGAGGAAAAACGCCGTGAGATTGTGAAAAGCCTGAAAAAATATGGCGAGGAAGCCCGTGTTGCCGTCCGCAACATCCGTCGCGAAGCGAATGAACAGGCCAAAAAAATGGAAAAAGATTCCGAAATCAGCGAAGACGAAGAGAAAAAGCTGCTCAAAGAGATTCAAGATATCACCGACGAGTGGGTTAAAAAAATCGACGAAGCTGAAAAAAGCAAAGAGAAAGAGATAATGGAAGTTTGACCCCGTCAGGCTTCTGATACAATACAGTCCGGTTTTAACACCGGACTTTTTTTGTGTTTACAGTCGGCGATGGGATTCGTTCTGGAACTTTGAGCTTGACAATCCTGCATCGGATACTATGCTTGTATTTTGATTTGAAATCAAGCTGAAATATCGTTTTGGAGAAAGAAAATGAAAGTTCGAATCGCGTTTGCCATTTTGATTTTACTGGGCCTCTTCGCCTGTGCCGGCATGGGCTCTGGAAACTCGGGTGAATATGGCTACCTCCTCCTTTCCGGCAGCATGCTGAACCGCGAAGCCCGGGTGGATGGAAACCTTGTGGGTGTGGATCCCGCTGACGACACACAAAGAGTGCGTCTCAAAGCCGGCAGCCACATTTTGGAAATCCGCTCTCAAAACAGGGTGCTGTTGGCAGAGGAAATCATCATCGAAGCGGGGCAGAGCAGCTCCGTCACCATTCCCTGATTATTTTTGGCAAAAAGAAAACCGCCGTCCAATCTGGGACGGCGGCGCATTGATCCATCAGCTTTTGGCTTTAGTTTGAGCCGCGCTGAAATCTGTTACGGTTAAATTGCTGCTTTTTTGCTTTACGGCATTCGGGGCAGCGCTGGGGTTCGTTGGTAAAACCTTTCTCCTGGTAAAATTCCTGTTCGCCTTCGGTGAACACGAATTCCTGGGAGCAGTCTTTGCATACCAATGTTTTGTCCGGCATGACTTTCTCCTTTCTTGTTCGGGACGTCTGACATTCGGGTATGAGGCTATCCCAGAACTAAAAGGAACAAGCTCAAGGAATGTTTATCCCACTTAATTGAAGCCGATTATATCACGGCTTTATCCTGTCAATATATTTTTTCAAAGTTTTAATCAGAAACCGGTTTTGTCAACAAAATTGAATCCGTCGATCAAGAGGGTCGGCATCATACCGATACTGGAAGTCAACTGTGGTTTTCCCAGAGCCAGGATCCTTCTGGTGGCATCGTGTGGGATCTCGTTGAAGCGCAGGTTGTTGACTGCATGCTTGATTTTTCCGTCCTCAAAGTAGAGCACGCCGTCGCGGGTCATGCCGGTGAATTCGCCAGCCTTGGCATCCACGGTGCGGATATACCAGAATCGGTTGATGATCAAGCCCCGCGGCACCATTGCCATCATTTCTTCCTCGCTGGTTCCTTCGCCGGGGATGTAGAAATTGTAGATGCTGATGGGCTCGGTATTTTTTTCCTTGGCCCAGTGCCTGTTTGTGGGCAGGTTTTTCAACACGCCGTTTTCCACCCAGCTGATTTCTTTGCAGGCAATGCCTTCCAGGTCCCAGGGCGAAGCTGAAAGCCGGGGTTCCTTCAGGGTGGAACGCAGGCTGAATTTGGGTCCGAAAAAGGCTTCGCCAAGCTTGCCGGTGTAGGGTGTGAAGCCTTCATCGCTTTGGCGCCGGTTCATCATCCAAGCCATGAACCAAAGCAGTTCTTCCCAGGCGCTGGGACGCAGAATCACTGGAATTTTCTCAGGGTCAAAATCGTGCAGATCCGCCAAACTGTCAGCCTGGCTGCCCAAGCGCTGAAGTTCCTGTTCCAGTGAAAATCCACCAAAATCTTTCGCGCTGTAGGAAACCTTCGTTTCCACGGCATCTTTTTTCAGGGTCATGGAATGACCGAAGGTGGTGTTTGTATCGTAGCCGGCGAATCCGTTTTTTGTAAACAATCCCATTTCCCAAAGGTGTTTTTCGGTCATGCCGGAAACCATGGCGCCCCAGGTTTTGGCTTGGTCGATGGATTTTCCCACGATTTCAACCATCTTCTCGGGAGCGAGGTCCCGGGTTTCGGGATCGCAGTTATTCACTTTGGGCAGTTTCTGAAGTCCCATGCTGGGCATATATTCCGGGTCGGGGCGATTGTAACGCGCGATTCCCTCGGCTGTGCGAATGAGGTGTTTCAGGGTTTCCTCGTCACCTTGGTTCACTCTGCAGGATCCGGTTTGCTGGCCAAAAGCAACTTCGAGGCTGATATTCAGGCTGGGGCCAGCGATATGCTGGGTAATGGCGTTTTGGGCAAAACGGGTTTCATGGCTGTCGCCAAGGTCTATGTTCAGGGTATAATCGTCTGCCTGACAATTGTTTTTAACGAATTGGGCGATTTTTTCGAAGAGTGGGTTCATTGTGAACCTCCCACACGGATATTGCGGAATCTGGCTGTGCTGGCACCATGCGTCATGCGCGCGGGTTGGCTGGGCTGTCCCTTGCCACAATTTATCACGCCGAAAGGACGCCAGAAACGCTGGTCACAAATGGCGTCGCAGCTATTCCAGAATTCCGGATTGTTGGATTTGTAGAGCACTTTTTTCAGCGGGCGATGCAGTTTTCCGTTCTTTATTTCCCAGAAGAAATCGCCGCCGAATTGGAAATTCACGCGGTGTTGGTCGATGGAAAAGCTGCCCTGACCTTGGATGTAAACTCCATCTTCGGTGTCCGCAATCAATTCGGAGGGGCTCAGTTCCTCTTTTCCAGGCAAAAGATATAGGTTTGGAATGCGGTTGATGGGCTGGTCATAATAGTAGGTGGCGCGGTTGCAGCCGCGGGAGCTTTCCAGCCCGATTTCCATGGCGGTGTCGCGAGTGCTGCCATATTCGTTGAGGATGCCGTCTTTGATGATGAACCATTTTTGTCCGGGCACGCCGTCATCGTCAAAGCCTGCTGTGGCAAGCCCTTCGCAGAGGGTGTTGTCTCCCATGAAGTTGACAATCTCGCTGCCATAGCGGTAGTTCTTCAGCTTTTCCGGGGTGGCGAAGGAAATGCCGGCATAGTCGGCTTCCCAGCCCAAAACGCGGTCCAGTTCGGTGGGATGTCCCACACTTTCGTGCATGGTGAGTCCGAGGTGGATGGGATCCAAAATCAGCGTGCGTCGCTGTTCCGGACCCAAGGGTTCGGCTTTGACCTTGATCAGGGCTTCCTCTGCCACCTGTTTTGCCTTTTCAATCAGGTCCAGGCTTTCAATCCACTCCCAACCGGTGGCACGACCACCATCGTTAAAACTGCGGCTTTGGCTGTCGCCGTCGTGAACCGCGGTGGCAGTCATCATCGGTGTAATCCACTGCGTGTTCAGTTCCAGCCTGCTGCCCAGTGTGCTGCCAAACAGTTTTTCATCCCGGTGCATCACCAGATAAAACATGGCGCGGCGAATTCCTTCAAAAGACAGCATGGTGCGGTTCGCCTCCAGCATCAGGTCAATCTTTTCCTTCAGCGGAATGCAAGCGGGGTCTTTAAGTACGGGGGTTTCATATTTGGCGATGTAGCTCCGCTCCGGGGCCAGCCTCAGCTTTTTGTCCCGGTTCACCGTGGCGGAAAGTTCGGCAATGCCGGCGGCACGTTTCACCGTTGCCAGCACGGCCTCATCCGAAAATACGTTGGAATGGGCAAAACCCCAGGCGCCATTTTTGAAAAAACGAACACCATAGCCGTATAAAACACTGTTGGAAGTGTTTTTCAGGCTGAGGTTTTGCAGAAAGATCACCTCATCGGTGGTCTTTTGAACGCGGATGTCGGCATATTCCGCGCCGAGACTTGCAGCCGCGTTCATGGCCAGATCGAGATATTTCATCAATCCTCCCATTTGGATTATTTTTCTCACGATTCATGAGCCCACAGATGAAAATGCCAATAATTTCAGAAAAAATTGGTGCGCCAATGCTGTCAAGGTGGATTTTACCATTGACAGCAATGCGAGGTTTTCACAATGATTTCAACAGTTGGAATTGTCTGCCTAACAATCAGATGGAGGTTATAAAAAACATGAACTGCCCCTTTTGCCAGATTAAAAAAGAAAACATTTTGGTGGAAAACGAACATTTTCAAGCCATAGCGGATATTCGCCCTGTTTCCAAAGGACACAGCCTCATCGTGTCAAAACGTCACGTGGCGGATTTTTTTGAACTTTTGCCCGAGGAAGCCATCGCGCTGCATGAACTCAGCCTGATGCTAAAGCAAATGCTGACAGAGAAATACCAGCCCGATGGATTCAAGCTTTTGATGAATTGTGGCAAAGCGGCAGGGCAAACCGTGTTTCATTTCCACATGCAC
>JAAYKA010000132.1 GCA_012522635.1 Candidatus Cloacimonadota bacterium | reverse complement strand
GCCTGTGGGAACACCGGTTTCAACCGGTCGGACCGCCGGATTTATCCGGTGGAAAAAGGTGGCGTGTTTTCCTCTTTGTGCCGAATGAATTCGGCACCTACGACCGGATGAATCCGGTGCTCCGGCACGGGCTGGATTCCTCGTTTCACTCGGAATGACGCGTCTGGCCTGGGTTTGGGTGGTCGTGGGCGGAGTTTGGGTGGTTGAAAGAACATTGTGCCAGATGAATCTGGCACCTACGACCGGATGAATCCGGTGTTCCTCCAAGCTCGGGGTTTGGGTGGTGGTGGGCGGAGTTGGGTGGTCGAAAGGACATTGTGCCGAATGAATTCGGCACCTACGACCGGATGAATCCGGTGTTCCAACTCGCTATTCCGCAGTTAGTTAGCAAGCTATTTGAACTCTAAAACGTTAAAACGATAAAACGATAAAACGCCACATCCTTTTCATCATCATTTTCCTGTGTATTCCCAAGCTATTCAAATGAAATCCGCATCAGGGAAGAAAAATGAGTAAGTAGAGCCAGTTGAGCAAAAAGAGAATGCCGAGGATGAGATAAAGTGTATGGCGTTGTATGCGTGTGGCATGCAGTGTAAGGCGTCTTTTGAAAAGAGCCTGCAGGAAAAACTGGAACAAAACGCCGAGGCTAAAAAGCAGCATGAAGGGGTTGTATTTTAGAGCTTGGAGGGGACGGCCGGAAAAGAGGGTGAAAAAAGCGCGGGAAATGCCGCAACTGGGGCAGTTATAACCGGTGAGAGCCTTGAAGCAGCATAGCTGCAGAGAGCCTTCCAAAAGCAGATGGAGATAGAGATAGCCAGCCAAAAAGGCAGCGTAGAGCAAAATTGGCAGGCTTCCACCCGGAAAACGGGCGGAGCTTTTTTCAACGCGCAGGCGCATCAGGAGAAGGATTTAGAAATCGTAAATATCCGGGACCTGGCCTCCGAAAGTCATTCCCAAAACGAAAACAAAATAGATGATGGAAGGCAGGACAACCAAAACATTCATGATTACGCCAACAATGCCCAAGATTCTGCCAGCCTTGGTGTTTTCGCGTCCGGCTGGGTCCATGAGGCCTTCATCCATTTTTTTGAGGTCTTGGTTTCCGAAAACCCAAGCCAGAATGGAAAAGACGGCACAACTGAAAAGCCCGACGATGCCAAAGATGAGAATCATCATGCCGCGGTGTGGCTCCGGGACCCACTGGGGCGGACCTTGAGAATATGAAAAACCGGAACCTTGCTGATTGTGGGGTTGATTTGTCATATTAAACTCTCTTTGAAAAAGTGGGGGACAGGGAGACGCGCTCCCCGTCCCGTTGGTTAATTCATAGATTTTTTACAGCATGCCACTAATCAGGAAGCAAGCGGCAAAGGCAATAATGGCATAGAGTTCAGGATACACGCCCAGGATGAGGGTGTTTGTGAAGACATTGTTGCCATTACCCATACTTTCGATTCCGTTTGCCACGATACGAGCTTGGAAATAGGCTGAAATCAGGTTTGTGACGCCTGAAATGAGCCCGGCACCGAAGATGGCTGCGGCCGTGAGCATGGTTATCTCGGGTGTGATGTGGTCTTTGAGGATGAAAAAGGCGCCGAATCCATACAAGCCCTGCGTTCCAGGCAGAGCGGACAGAATCATGCTGTTGGCAAAGATATCGTCGCGTTTTTTCATTGCCGCAACCGTGGCGCTGCCACCAATCACGGTTCCCCAGGCGCTTCCCACGCCGGAAAGGGCCACCATCAGGAAAATCCCGAGCCAGGCCAGGATGTAAGCCGGGCTGCCTCCGCCCAAGGCCTTGACAGCGTCAGTTCCGGCTTGTAAGAGAATGTACGGCATATAACCTCCAGGTTATGTCTTTATTTTTGTGTTTCCAAAAGGTTTGTAGGCAACGCCGGGTCCGTTGAAGCCGGCATTTTGGAAAAATTCCACGAAAGTGAGACGCAAGGGATGCACAACACCGCTGAGGGCGCCCAGGGCGAGATTCAGGGAGTGTCCAAACACCATAAAAATGAAGAAGATAAGGGGTCCGAAGATTTTTATCCCCAGGAATTGCTGGCCGATGGAATTGATTACAAAGCCCAGAATGGAACTGGAAACTCCCAGGGCAAAGAGGCGGATGTAGGACAAAATGTCGCCAAAGAATCCAGTGATGACGTTGTAGAGCAGCCAAAGCCCGCTCAACACATTTTTGATGGGGTTTTTGCCGGGAGAATTGAAGAGCATCAGCAATGCCAGGCCAGACCAAAGGAGATATTTGGTGTAGGGCGCCAGGGCGGAAATGTCTGTGCCCAGCAAGCCGGCTCCCAAAATGGTAAGCCCCAGCAGGAATAAAAATGTGCCAAAAGGCGCCACGAAGTGCATAAAACCGCTTTGGCAAGCCTGTTTGACTCCGTTGACGATGGTGCCAAAAAGAATCTGGATGGCGCCTATAAGGAGGGCGATATTGAAAATCTGGTCGTTGTTTTTAATCAGGATATATTTTGACAAGGGGGTTTCCGTGAGGTCGAAGCTCAGCACCGAGCCCATAACCCAACCCATGATAATTGAGGAAATCCCAAACAGCATCACCAGGAACATCATGCTCTTTACGGCGGGGTTTTTGCTTTTTGCGCGCAGGAACAGCGCCAGCAGGACAAAGATGATGCCATAGGCGATGTCCGCGTTGCAAAAACCGAAGAACAGCATGAAGAAGGGCGCGAAGAAGGGGGTGAGGTCGAACTCATTGTAAAATGGTAACATATACATTTTGGTGATGGGCTCGAACTGGCGGGCGAACCAGTTGTTTCTCAGGCTCACGGGCGGGTCGTCCTCAACCTTGGCATCGGTGGCAAAGTAAATCACACCATGGGAATCCAGGAAGCTTTTGAGGTCTGGTTCCAGCCTGAGGGGGATGTAGCCACCCAAAACGCGGATGTTGTCTTCGGCTTCGCTGATTCCCTGCAGAGTGGCGTCCTCATATTCGCATTGGCGGCTGAGGCGCAAAATCTCTTCCTCAAATATCTGGGAGGCATCAGAAGCCACGCCGGAAAAATAGGCATCGATGTCTTCAATCTTTTTGCGGGTGTTCTTGAGTTCGGTTTCCAATTCCCGGATATCGTGGTCTGGGAAATTGAAGGTATCGGCATCCAAAACCGGCTTTTCACCCGTGTGGAAAACCACAAAATAGATGATGCCATTGGTTTCTGCCAACACCTGCAGGGCGAATTCTTCTTTCCATTCGGGTTTGAAATGATTTTTGAGGCAGGTGTGGAAATCAACCTGGATGCCGCCGCGTCTGACCTTTTCGACCATTTCGCGGTCGAAATGACCCCAGGGTTCCAAATCCCGGATTTGTTTGAGCAAGGTATCTTCCTGCCGGGTGAGCAGTTCCTTTTCGTCACGGGCGGAATTTATCTTGTTAAGCAGGTTTGCGGGACTGAGACCGGGGGCAATCTTTTCCTCAGCGGGTTCCAGCTTTCCGATGAAACGCAGAGCCTGGGCATAATCATCAATCAAGTCCAGCTTTTCCGCCAGGGCGGGGGTTTTGTCTTCCGTGTTGCGGGTGAGGTGGAGCACGCCCAGTTTTTGCAGTTCTTTCAGGAAGGCTTCATAATCGGCGTGGTGAAGCACGAAGGTGTATTTACGCATCTTTTCAATCATGCCAAAGCCTCCTCTTCCACGCGGCCTTTCAGAATTTTCTGCGCCGCTTTGGACAGGTTTTCCTCGTCTTCCAAAAAACGTTTGATTTTCAGGATTGCCTCTTCGTAGGCGGGAATTTGCACCTTTTCATAGAGGTTCACTTTTTGGGTGGTTTTTTTGCGAACCTGCTCCAGGATATTCATTTTGCGCAGGAAGAAATCCCGTTCGATTTTGAGCGTGGCGAGGGCTTTAACCAGTTCCATGCCATCCAAAAACCATGTTGGCGCCTGGAAAAGGTCATATTCCTGCAGTTCAAAATCAATCTCGCCCAAAACGGGGACTTGCACTCCCGCGATTTTTTGGGTGTGGATGGTCACGTCGCGGATGGAGAGAAGGCTGGGGTCGAATTCAGCCCAAAGCTTCATAAACTCATCCAGTTGGCGGCTTTCCTCATCCAAACGGGTTTCCAGCTCGCGAGCTTTGTCCCGGGCGCGTTTCACTTCCATGCGCAGCGCCGATTCCTTGTTCTTCAGCGTGGGCAGGGCTTTTTCCCTGATTTGCAGTTGTTTTTCCATCTGCAATTGGGAAATCTTGTTGTATTGGAATTTAAAGCTCATGCCTCTTTCCAGTAAAGTTGCATAAGTTCATCCCTGATGGCAACTTCTTCGGGGGTGAAATATTTATGGAAGAGAGCCCAGGTGGTGTCCAGCATTTGGTCGGTATCGATGTTTACGTCGATGGCAAGAATCTGTTCGGCATATTCACGGGCAAAATCGATGGCGCGCTGGTCGTAATCCGAAAGGTCAAAGCCGTTTTCCATCTTGGTTCTGGCGTTTGAGGCATCCGCGTTGAGGCGGACGGAAGCGCTCATCACGTGGGGATGGTCTTCGCGGGTGCGTTTTCCCATCACTTTGGTTTTGAGGCGGGAAAGGCTGCGGGCGGGGTCGATAATCACTTTGCCGATATCGGTGTCGCGGCGCAGGTAGAGCTGGCCTTCCGTGATGTAGCCTGTGTTGTCTGGGATGGCGTGGGTGATGTCGCCGCCGGAAATGGTGGTGACAGCGATGATGGTGATGGAACCGCCTTCCGGGAACTGCACGGCTTTTTCATAGATTTTGGCAAGGTCGGAATAGAGCGAGCCGGGCATGGAGTCTTTCGAGGGAATTTCATCCATGCGGTTGCTGACGATGGAAAGCGCGTCGCAATATAGGGTTAGGTCGGTCAACAGCACCAGCACCGCCTCGTTTTTTTCGATGGCGAAATATTCTGCCGCGGTGAGAGCCATGTCCGGCACCAGGAGACGCTCCACTGGCGGGTCGTCTGTGGTGTTCACAAAAGAAATAATTTTGTCAATCACACCGGCGTTTTCGAAGGTGTTCTTATAATATAGATAGTCGTCGTTGGAAAGTCCCATGCCGCCGAGGATGATTTTATCCGCTTTGGCACGCAGCGCCACGGTTGCCATCACCTGGTTATAGGGCTGGTCGGGGTCGGCAAAGAAGGGGATTTTCTGGCCGGTGACGAGGGTGTTGTTCAGGTCGATGCCGGCGATGCCAGTGGCGATGAGTTCTGAAGGGTCTTCGCGGCGGACAGGGTTCACGGAGGGTCCGCCAATTTCAACTTCCTTGCCTTCAATCTGGGGTCCGCCATCGATGGGTTCGCCATAGGCGTTAAAGAACCTGCCAGCAAGCTGTTCGCTCACTCTCAGGGAGGGCGGCCGTCCAAAGAAAACCACTTCGGCGTCGGTTCCGATGCCTTCGGTGCCAGAGAAAATCTGCAGGGTGACGGTGTCGCCCATGATTTTCACCACCTGTGCCAGCCTGCCTCCAACGGTGGCAAGTTCTTCATAACCCACGTTGGTGGCTTTCACGGCGCAAGTGGCCTTGGTAATCTGGGTCAGTTTGGTATAAATCTTTTGAAATGCCATGGTGGACATCAGTTTACCCTCCTTTCCTCGACTATTTTGTTGATTTGGTCTTCGTAGGCTTTGAATTCTTCGTTTTCAAAGGGTTGATAGTTCATCTGGGTGAGGGCGTTAATCAGCCGGTTGTAATAGGGTTGCAGTTCTTCGAAGTTGTCGAAGGAAAATTCGGTGTTGCAGAGGTCCAAGACGAAGTTCAACATATAGGCTTGGCGCTTCATGGGACTGGATTTATCCACGACGTCAAAGCCATCCTGAACCAGAATGATGCGGTCCAAAAGCTCGCTTTTCCAAAAACGGCTGTGGTAATCCAGGGGAACGCCGTCGTCGCCCAAAATGTTAATCTGGTCTTTGGCTTCCTTGCCACGCAGGAGGATGTCCTTGGCTTTGGTGACGCTGTCCACCCAGCCGGGGGCGATGTTTTCATCAAGATATTCCCTAACCTCATCATATTCCAGATATTTGGAATAGGAATCGATGGGGTCAACCGCGGGATAGCGTTTGCTGTCCGCTCTGTCTTGAGAAAGAGAATAGAAACAGCGGGCGGCTTTTTTTGTGGATTCCGTGACGGGTTCCTTGAGGTTTCCACCGGCGGGAGAAACAGCCCCAATGAATGTGATGGAGCCGGGGGTGCCGTTATTGAGATACACGTAACCCGCGCGGGAATAGAAGTTTGAGATGATGGCGGGCAGGTCCATGGGATAGGCGTCCGGACCGGGCAGCTCTTCCATCCTGTTGCTCATTTCACGCAGAGCCTGAGCCCAGCGGGAAGTGGAGTCTGCCAAAAGCAAAACTTTGAGCCCCATGCCGCGATAATATTCCGCGATGGACATGGCGGTGTAAACCGAAGCTTCACGCGCTGCCACGGGCATGTTTGAGGTGTTACAAACAATGATGGTGCGTTCCATCAGTTTGCGCCCGGTGCGGGGGTCATCCAATTCGGGAAATTCCGTGAAAAGCTCCACCACCTCGTTGGCGCGTTCGCCGCAGGCAGCAACAATGATGAGGTCTGCCTCTGCGTTTTGAGAAATATTGTGCTGGAGCACTGTTTTTCCCGTTCCAAAAGGTCCGGGAGTGAAACCTGTGCCGCCTTCAGCGATGGGGTTGAGAGTGTCGATGGTGCGGATGCCGGTTTCCATCATTTTGAAGGGACGCGGTTTGGCTTTGTAGGAGCGGATGGGCAGTTTTACCGGCCAATATTGAATCATGTTCAATGCCAATTCCTGGCCTTCGGAGTCGATGACGGTGGCGATGGTGTCTGTGATTTTGTAGGAACCTTTTGCCGCCACGCTTTTCACCTTGAATTTTCCTTCCAAACTGAAGGGAACCATGATTTTATGGTCAATCCAGTTTTCCTGCACGCTGCCAAGCCAATCGCCAGGGATAAGCTCATCTCCGGCTTTCACAAGCGGTTCAAACTCCCAAACGCTGTCTTCATCCAGCGGGTCGGTGTAGTCGCCACGCTCCAGGTAGAGCCCTCTCATTTTGTTGAGGTCGTCCTGGAGGCCGTCGTAGTTTTTGGAAAGCATTCCGGGGCCGAGCTTTACCTCCAGCATGCGCTGGGTAAACTCGACAGGGTCGCCAACTCTCAGGCCACGAGTGCTTTCAAACACCTGGGTGGAGGCGATGTTTCCGGACACTTTAATCACTTCGGCCATCAGTTTGGTGCCCTTTAAATCGATGTAGCAAATCTCGTTTTGGAAAACGGGACCGTCCACCTCGACCTGGACCATGTTGCTGATGATACCTTTAACAGTGCCTTTGGTCATTGTTTAACCTTCTATGTTTTCTATTTTTTTAAATTTTGATTTCAGCTTGAAAACCTCTGGGAAGCTGAAGCTTTTGCCCAGGGTGTCCATCACGCTGTCGAAAGTTTGTTTGCCCTGCTCGGGTTCGAGGAGCAGCCAGCGCTCCAGAATGCGCAACTGCGCGTAATAGCCCAAAACGCGGTCGATGTTGAAATAGTTGAAAAAGTTAAAATCTTCAACCCAGTTCCAGCGGAGAACATCGTAGCCACGTTCGCGCTGGACAACATTGTCTTGGTCCCAGACGCGGAAGATTTTTTCAAACAGCTCGTGAGTTTTTCCCAAGCCAAAATCCGCGGATTTATTTTGGGAAAGATGTTCTGTCAGCTCATCGGAACCAACCAGCCAGCGGGTGAAATCCACTTCAAAGCGTCGTCCGTTGAGGGCGGTGAGGATGTTTTGCAGGTCGCGGTTAAAACTGTACCACTGTTTCAGAAAGCTGTTTTTGTGGCGTCCACAATGTTCGTGGGAAGCTGCCAGAAGGCGGTGACGAAAATCCTGGAAGCCGGGCATTTCCTCGGCGCTGAAAGCTTCCAAAACGATTTGGTGCCAAAAATCCGGCCAGGCTTTGTATTCTTTTTCCAGAGGTTCGCCAGTTCCCGCCGCACGCGCTTTCATGAGGGTCACATAGTTTTTCCAAGAGGTTTGGGTTTCCTCAGGAATGGGGCGTCCATCATTTTCCTTGCCATATATCACACGAGCGAGGTCATCAGCATCGTCTGGCAGGCAAAGCAGCCTCAAAAGCTTGAAGTCTGCCGCGTTGAGCTGTGTTTCAGCCTGTTCGGCAAACTGCCCGGTGGTAATCTGGCTTTTTGTGTCGTCCAGCGACAGGGCGGGCAAGCCTGCCACAAAGTAGTAATATTGCGCGCGCATGGACTTTTACTGTTTGAAAAGGATGCTGTTGCTGCGAGGCCTCAGGTAGGATTTGAAGAGATTGGCAAAATCCTCATCCGTAAAGCTGAGTTTATAGCTGCCATCGGCGGGCGCAATGGAAAAGCCGTTTTTCAGGGTGGGGGAAAATTTTACCTTTAAACCCTGGGCAGCGGCTTGGGGAAGGGCTTGTTTGAGAATGTTTTCCAGCTTTGCTTCCAAGCTTTTGCTCACGGTGACGGTGCCACCGGATTCCTTCCAAGCGGAAACAACTTCCAAAATCAGGGTTTTAACCAGTTCCGGGTCCGAGGCGCCAGCTTTCAGGCCGGAATCAAAAGCTTGGTCCAGCAGAGCTTCGGTGAGCTCCTGCTTCACAGCACTGAGTGTGCTTTGCGCTGCGGCGCGGAGGTCGGATTCGCTGTTTTTTTTCAGGTTTTGGGCTTCCACCTTGGCGCTTTCAATGGTTTTTTCCGCCACTTGTTTGGCGTTGGCGACAATGCCATCGGCATCGTTTTGCGCTTTTGCCAAGATTTCTTCTGCTTCAGCCTTGGCTTTATTCACGCCTTCGTCGTAAACTCTTTGCAACAGGTCGTTTAACTGATCGCTCATTTCTACTCCCATGCGTTTATGTCATTTTATTTCCAAAATCCTATGACGTGATATTTGTCAATGATAAAGTCTCCCCAAAACGGGCATATTCTGCTCAAAAATGAAAAGCAGGGTTCCCAAAGGCTCAAAACGCCGGCTGGAACGTGGTTTTTTCTCTTAAAACAAAATGGGGAAAAGCTTTTTTGCAGGGTTTCCCAAGCAGGAGGGTAAGATTTTTGTGGACATCATTTGTGGGTCTGGATAATTTGTAAAAAATGATACTGGCGAAGGAGAAAGCAATGAAAACAAGGACGATACTTGTTACGATATCAGCGCTGTTGCTGCTGGCAGGTTGTGCCAGTCAAAACCTGAAAATGACGGTTTTACGTCCGGCGGAAGTGAATCTGGGTGAATACCATCAGATTGCCATTGGTGATATTTGGGGTCATCCCTACCAATATGTGCAAGCCCAGGATATTCGCGAAGCCTTCACTGCCAGGCTGGTGCAAAGTGAATATTTTGAATTCGTGCTGGACCGCCAATATCTGGAACGGATTCTGCAGGAACACTATCTGGGCTGGGCTGGATATTTGGATGCCGACACCGCTCCCCAACTGGGAAAAATCATCGGCGCGGGAGCCTTCGTTTTTGGTCGCATCACGCGGGATGAATATAAGGAAGAAATCACCACCCAGAAAGAAACCCAAAAAGACAAGGCCGGCGAAGAACATGAGGTGTTAAAATACACTCGAACCGGAACCCATCATCTGGGCGTGACATTTCAAGTTATCGACATTGAAAGCACCAAGATTATCGCCATGAAGGAATTGCGCACCCAGTTCTCAAGTTCCCGCACATCAGAGGATTCCAGACCGCCCAGTATCGATAAGAGTTTTGTTTACGACATGTGTGTGCAAGACCTTTCCCACCAATTCATCCGCACCCTCGCACCCTATTATGAAACGGTTTCCACTCCTTTTGAAACCGATAAGAAAAACCTGCCCGAGCTTTTAAACGCCTATCGCATGGCGAGTGTGGGAGAATATCAGAGTGCCATCCGGATTCTGCAGGGTGCCACACGCAAAACAGGAGTGCCAGCGGCTTCTCTGGCCAAAGCTCACTACGATTTGGGTCTGTTGCAAATGTATGTGGGCGATTTTAACGCGGCTTTAGACAGTTTTGTGCGGGCGTCGAATTTGGTGCCCAAGAACAGCCGCTATAAAAATGCCATCGTCAAATGTCGGGATGAACGTTCAATGGCAGACCAGGTTCGCCGCCAGATGGAAGGGCCAAATTAACTTTTTGCGCTAATAGGCAAAAACGACCCCGCTTTGGGGGAAAACCCATTCCTCGTCTTTGGTGGAAACGCTGATGCTGCCTTGGGTGTGGGAAACTTGGGGATATTTATTCTGCCCCGCGAAGATGGGCACGCACTCCACTTTTCCCAGGCTTTGAGGGTGGTCGAAGCGGATTTTTACCCCGTGGGTCAGCTCGGTGATGAAGACACCCAACTGGTGTGAACTTTTTGGATAGAGCGCCAAAGCACCGATTTCGAAGCTGACTTCACGACCCAGCAGCTCTTTCAGGCGGGGGTGGGAACAGCGGATTTCCATGCTTGAATTTTGGAAGCTGAGCTGGGTTTCCAGCTTGATTCCATCCACCTTCACGCTCACAAGCTGGAATGCTTGGGGATTCAACTGAAAATTCCCGTCCGTGAGCCAGCGATATTCAACATCCCGCCGTTTGAAATAGCTTTTTAACGCGGCTTCGCTGTTGGCACAAGCGACTGTGAAATAGTCGTTTTGCAAAACCTTGTGGAAGCTGAGGTTGTTTTTTGCCTGCCAATGGTCGGGTTCCCCGGAATCGGAAAACTGGATGTGGTAGCGGAAATCGTGGCGGTACTGGATATCCCTGTCCTTGGCAAAGAAAAACTCGCGCAGAATCTCGCGGGAGATGAGTTCACCCAGTTCATGGCTGTTAACGCGTTGAGAGATAGCGGCTTGGATGATGCGGTTAAGCTGTGAATCCTGATAGTCGCTGCTCACAAAATCCCGCCGTGAAAGCGGTGATGACGCCACCTGAATTCCACCTTCCAGATAGTGCCTTCTGGCGCGACGCCCCACCTGGCAGAGCAGTTCGTAGGAAGAGCCTTGATAGCTTTGAGCCAGGTTTTCGGCTCTCAATTCATCCAACTTGCCGCCCAAAAGCACGGCTTCATCGCCAATTTTAAGCTCTCCGGCATCTGTGATATCCACGCAAATCATGTCCATGCTCACGCGTCCTATCACGGGGCAGGCTTTTCCGTTCAAAGCCACATTTCCGCGGTTGGAAAGCAAAAAATCGTAACCATCAGCATAGCCAACCGGAATCACGGCATAGCTGGTGTCTCTGGAGGCTGTCCAACTGCGGTTGTAGCCAACACTGGCGCCGGCTGGGATGCGCTTGATTTGCGCCACGGCGGATTTGAAGCTCATCACCGGTTTCAATTTAATCTTTTCCCTCTGGTCCGGATGCGTGTAAACTCCATAACTCATGATGCCCAAACGCGTGGGGGAATAGCTTTTACCCAGCCCGTTCACCAGCGCGGAGCTGTTTGCCAGATGCAGCCAGGGCGCTTGAACCTTGTATTTTTCGAGCATAGCGGTAAAAGCTTTTTCCTGCTTCTGGCTGAAGGGCAGGTCGCTTTCCGCGGAGGCGAGATGGGAAAACACGTTTTGCAGCACCAGATGGGGAAGTTTTTGGAGTCCATTCCACAGCCCACCAAATTCTTCTTCCAAAGCTCCGCTGCGGTGCATGCCGCTATCAACTTTCAAGCCCACCTGCAGGCGAACACCCTTTTCCGCGCAGGCGGCATCCAGCTTTTTGGCAAAATCCAGGTCGTTAAGGGTGGGCCAAAGCTCATATTCCAAAATTCCGGGGATTTCACGAGCCAAACAGGGTGAAAGAATGAGGATGGGCGCCTTGACACCCTGGATGCGTAAAAGCTTGCCTTCTTCAGGATTGGCAACACCCAGTCCCAGCGCGCCTTCGCTGAGGGCAACCTGTGAAATTTGGAGCGCGCCATGCCCGTAGGCGTCCGCTTTCACAATCTGGATGAATCCCTGCCCTGGTTCCATAAACGCTTTCAGGGCTTGCAGATTGGCGCGGAAAGCGTCCAAATCAATTTCCACCCAGCTACGTTCGTAAAAGTTGGCGCTGCTCACTTTTTTGGCCTTTTAGAAATATTTCGCGGCGAGGTCTGCCAGTTGGGAGCGTTCGCCTTTATCCAGGGTCATGTGTCCCACAATGTCTTCATGTTTCAGCTTTTCCACCGCCACGGAAAGCCCGTTGGAAGCGGAATCCAGATAGGGAATATCAATCTGGTAGGGGTCTCCGGTCAAAACCAGCTTGGTGTTTTTCCCCGCGCGGGTGATGATGGTTTTCATCTCGTGGGGAGTGAGGTTTTGGGCTTCATCGATAATGATGAATTGTCCCGGCAGGCTGCGACCACGAATGTAGGTGAGCGGTTCCAGCTCCAAAAAACCGTAATCGATAAAATCTTCCAAACTGGTTTTGCGTTTAATTTTTTGGTCGTCTTTTCGGCTTTCCTCGTGTGACGCCAGCAGGATATCCATATTATCATAGATGGGCTGCATCCAGGGGTTGAATTTGTCGCTTTTTGTGCCTGGCAGATAGCCCAAATCCTTGCCCAGAGGGGAAATGGGACGTGAAATCACCAGCCGGGTATAGCTTTGGTCTTCCACAACTTTTTGCAAACCCGCCGCCATTGCCAGCAGGGTTTTGCCTGTTCCAGCCTTGCCGGAAAGGCTCACCATTTGCACCGTGTCGTCCAAAAGCAGGTCCAGCGCCATTTCCTGTTCAAAATTGCGCGCGGTGATGCCGTAAACTGGCTGTCCCCGATAGTGTTGCAAAGTGTATAAAGTATTGTTTGATTTCAGGTAACGCATGGTGACGAAGCTCTCCGGGTCGCTCTTTTTGCGCAGGCGGAGAAACTGGTTTGGGCAAAGCTCACCAAAACTGTTGGGGATATATTTTTGGCCGTTGAGGCTTTCAAAAACGTCGTCTTCCAAATCCCTCACATCCCAGCCGGTATAGAGTTCTTCAAACACGATGTTGTCCGTCTCATAGTTTTCCGCGTTGATGCCAACGCTATCCGCTTTAATGCGCACGTTCGCGTCTTTGGAAACCAGTGTCACCCGGGAATTTGGATATTTCTGTTGGAACCAGAGCGCGGTTCCGATGATGAGGTTGTCGATGCGGTCCAAAAACAACAGCTTGGAAGCGGTGTTTGTCACGTCTTTATTCACCGAAACCTGAAGGATGCCGCCGTTATCCATTATCACGCCTTCCTGAAGGCTGCCCCGCGAGCGCAGGGCATCCAAATATCTTCCGATTTGGCGCGCGTTGCGGCTCTTTTCGTCCACGCCTTTTTTAAATTGGTCGATTTCCTCTATGGCAACAATGGGAATTACCACGCGGTTGTCCGCAAAAGAAAAAAGCGACTGCGGATTGTGGATGAGGACGTTGGTGTCCAAAACGTAAATCTTCTGTGTCATTGCCATACTCCTTGGAGCTTGCTCCCGCTGCTCCCTGTGTTTTTATTTCGTGTTTTGCTCGATGTTTTATACATTTGAACAAAAATTTGGGGCTTTGGTGATTGCGTCAATCTTTATTTTTTATCCAAGTGGAAAAAGAGGCGGAAATACAGTCCAAAATTGAAGGGAGAGATGGAGTTTTTAAAAAAGAGGGGATAAAAAAATGGTGCTGAAGGGGGGACTCGAACCCCCATGAGCTCATTGCTCACTAGTCCCTGAAACTAGCGTGTATACCAATTTCACCACTTCAGCACTTACGTGTTTGAACCAAATCCCAAAAGGGGCGTTGCCTGTCAAGCACTATTTTTGACGGGATGGAAGCTCGGATATTCCACCATTTTTGCCGTTCTTCTTGGTCGCCGCCTTATGTCACCCTTATGTTTTAAAAGCAAAGTTAAGCGACACAAAGGTTTAAGGCTTTGGGACTCAAAAAACAACAGACTCGTTCTATATAAGGAAGGGTTTTTCAAACGGGAATCCTGTTTCCCAAACCTGAAATTTAATTATCTGGTTCGTCGCGAAGTGCCTGAATACGAAAGAATTTGCGGGGAAAATCGCCCATCCGTTCTCCATAGATGGGGTCGGTCACCCAAATGGAATTTGTGAAGGGTCCTTCCGGGTTATCGCTTTGCCAGATGGCGTAGGATGTGGCAAAAGGCACGGGAGCCCAGTGGAGCCGCAGCTCTCCATTTTGCAGGCTGGCAGTGGGTTTTGGGGTCTTGAGCTGGGAAAGTTCATTCAAGGTGAATCTGGCTCCTTGGAGAATCTCTTTTGTATCAACGTTTTGCAGCCAAACGACCACCGCCATGTTTTCCTGGTTCCATTCCTCTTTCAATTCAATGGAATAATGTTTTTGCATGCTTTCACCCACAGCGAGGTTTTCCACCGCGACCGGGGTGCCCTGATGGCCTGGAACCATCATGCGGCTCACAAAATTGACCTCGGTTTGGTCTGGCCCCCAATAGAAGGGAATTGCTGTTTCCGTCAGCGAAAGATGGAGCACAACGTTGGAATTGACATCGGGCTCTTCCTTTACAATCTGGACGCTGAAGCTGCAAATATTGTCTTCAACCTCGCCTAAAGCGGCGAGACTGTAATGTGAAGGAACCAACAGGCGGGAATTAACATTGTAGAGAAATTCCGGATAGAGGGAAATCCCTGAAGACGATATGTTGATTGGATTGAGACCGTCGAAAAAGGCGGTGGGAGTTCCAGAAACTTCATAATAGTCGTAACGTTCATCGTTTGTGGGGCTTTGAAAACCATCGCGCACATGAAGTTTCACCGGTGCCACAGGATGTCCGTTTTCCATGAGGTCATCCACTGCCCAGGCCGCACCGGGACAGCCAGTGCAGCTTGTGGCGGTGAAAAGCTCCACAACCACGTGTTGGCGGGGAAAGGCGTTCAGAAACGGCGCTGCAAAGAGAATCAGGAACAGGGTGAAGAGGCGGGTTTTCATCAATTCTCCAGGGCGTTTTTAAGACGCTTGCGAGCTTCCTCCAACCCAAGGATGGCAAAGGTTGTGGGAAGGTCGGGTCCATGTTTTTGATGAATGAGCGCCAGGCGCAGAGGCGTGTAGTATGCCTTGCCTTTCAAGCCCAGTTTTTCCATGCCCAATTTCACGATACTGTTAAGCTCATCTTCAGCCAGAGTGTCGCTTTCGGGCAGATTTGCGAGAAACCAGTCCAGAACGCGTTTGGAATCCTCAGTTTTCAGGATTTCAAGGTCTTCAGCAGGCAGAGGCTGAGGTGAAACGAACATTTTTGCGTATTCCGGGATTTCGGGAAGCAGGGTGCAGCGTTCCCGCGCTGCCGCCACAATGAGGAAAAGTTTGGCGCGTTCGATATCGGGCATTCCCGCTTTTTCAAACCAGGGTAAACAGCGGGTCACCAGCTCTGTGAGCGGCATGTTGCGCAGATACCAGGCATTCATCCAATCGAGTTTGGTGAGGTCGAACACCGCGCCGGATTTGCTGACCCGCTCCAGGGTGAATTCGCGGGAAAGCTCCTGGAGGCTGTAAGTTTCACGGTCGTCCGCGCTGTGCCAGCCCAGCAGGGCAACAAAATTGAGCAGAGCTTCCTTGAGGTAACCTTTTTGGAGGTAGCTTTCCACGGAAACATCGTTCATGCGCTTCGAAAGCTTGCTGCGGTCAGGGTTCAAAATGAGCGGAAGATGCACCCAGAGCGGAGCTTCCCAGCCCAGACATTCATAAAGCCAGATGTGTTTTGGGGTGCTGGAAAGCCATTCCTCGCCGCGGATGACGTGGGAGATTTTCATATAGTGGTCATCCACAACAGCAGCGAGATGATAGGTTGGGAATCCATCGGATTTCAGCAAAACCTGGTCGTCGGACTGGGAGGCGTCCATTTCAACGTCTCCGCGGATGATGTCATTGAAGCGAAAAACGTGGTTGTCCGGCATTTTAAGGCGAACCACGTGAGGCAGTCCCAGCCGGAGTTTTTCATCCACTTCCTCTTTGGAAAGAGCGAGGCAGCGGCGGTCATATTTCACGAATTCGCCTCTTTTTTGTTGTTCCTCCCGCATTTGGGCCAAAGTTTCAGAGGAGCAAAAGCAATGGTAGGCATGGCCAGAATCCAACAGACGTGTGATTTCACGCTGATAGAGTTCCAAACGCTCACTTTGCACGTAGGGGCCAAAATCACCGCCAATTCCGGGTCCTTCATCAATTTGAAGGTCCAGGCTGCGCAAGGAATCGATGAGGTTTTCCACCGCGCCTTCCACATATCGGGAGCGGTCGGTGTCTTCGATGCGAAGAATGAAGCTGCCACCGTTGTGGCGGGCAAAAAGAAAATCGTAAAGGGCGGTGCGCAAGCCGCCGATGTGGAGATAGCCGGTGGGGCTGGGCGCGAAACGTACTCTGATGGGGTTCATGGGCTGTCCTCAGGCTTTGAATTTGGGGCGATTTTTAATGTGAATCACCCGGTAATGGGGTTTATAAAGGTATTTGTAATCCTCGCTGTGGGAAGGTAAAGTTCCGCTGGCGAGGCAATAATCAACACGGGCGCGTTCAGAAAGGGTGGGGAAAATGAAACTCATAACAATGGGCACGGCTGTTTTCCAGATGTCAAGCCATTCTTCGGGGTCGATGGGTTCTGGCAAACGGGAAGCGTGAACGGCCTGGGCGAAAAGTTTTACATAGCTTGGGTTTACACGGGTCAGCGCGTCGCGTACAAGCTGGTCCCGCAGGGTGTTCGTTTGGCTGATATCCAACGACGGCAACCTGGAAAGCGCGAAAAAGTTCAGACGCATGAAACCCCTGCCCAAACCTATGTCCTGATGTGTTTTCCCGGCACAGCTTCGCACTGTTTTAAGCTCGTCCCAAATTCCGGCTTCGATGGCTTCCAGGCTGTCTTCCAAGTGGCTGGGCCCGAAACTGGCTTGGTGGATTAGCTTGTAAATGTCTGTGTAATGGGTTTTTGGGTGTTCCGCAAGTTCAGCGGCAATGATGCGCTGAAGCTGTTTGGGATTGAAAAGTGGAGCTTTAATCTTCATAAACTGTATTTCCAGAGCGTATAACATGGGTGACGCGAGCCTGTTGCCAATCAAAAGGCTGGGTGAAATCCGTGTCTGTAACGCTGATATCGGCAATCATTCCTTCGCGCAGGCTTCCGCGGAGTTTTTCCTCGTGGGAAAGCCAGGCGTTGTTTTCAGTGTAGCTGCGGATGGCCTGTTGCGGTGAAAGCCTTTCGGTAGGTTCATGGTGATTGATGAGCGCGTGTAAAGACATGGCGATGTTCAAATCTGTGACATACCAATCGCTTGAAGAACATGTCTTTACGCCTCTCTGCGCAAAGCTTACAAAGCGGTTCATGAGGCGGTGGCGCTCTCCCAGACGTTGTTCGTAAAGACCAGCCGGGCCGCCCCAAAGGAGGTCAAAAGCAGGCTGCATCACGGGGACAGCCCCGGAGGCGGCAATTGCATCCAAAAGCGGGTCGGGGCAAAGTTCGCAGTGGATTAGTTGGTGGCGCAATTCACGCACTTCACTGCTTTCGAGAGCGGCGTAGGCGGAGTTTATCTGATTGATGGCAGCGTCGCCAATGCAATGAACACAGATTTGGAGCCCTTTTTGGTGGGCTTTGAAGATGAAATCCTGCCAGAATTTGTCGCTCTGATAAAGCCTTCCATGGGTGGGTGAATCCGCGTAAGGCTGGCTGAGAGCCGCGCTGCGGGAACCGATGGAACCGTCAGCCAAAATGCAGCCTCCAATTCTGGTGGCGCCCAATTCCAGCGCGGAATCGATGTTAAAGCTTTGTGGATAAAGCACGAAACCGATGTCAAATTCCGAAAGCCTGTCGCGAATGACGGCGTAATGCTGGTTGCTCATATCCGCGTCGCCAATCATGGTGTGAAGGGTCACAAAACCACCTTGCAAAGCCTTTTGAGCGGCGTTGTGGTAGGCTTTGAGGATGGTTTCCTCGCTGCAGTTATCCTGGAGCCAGTTTACAGCAAGGTCGTTTTCGGGTCCTGTGAGCACCTCGTCCTGGCTGTTTAGGCCGGGGATGGCAGCGCGGGCTTTTGAATTCAATACGCAACTGTGGCCATCCACGCGGCGTAAAAGCAGCCTGGAATTGGGGCAAACGGCGTCCAATTCTTTCAGTGTGGGAAAGCGTTTTTCGGGGATGAGGGTTTCGTCGAAACGCCAGCCTATCACCAGTTCGGAATCCTTTTTCGAGGCGGCAAAAATCAGGGACAGAACTTCGTCGATGCCAGAGCATTGGGAAAGGTCGATTCCGTCTTCGTAAAGTCCGCCGGAAAAGCTGTGTGTGTGGGCGTCAATGAATCCCGGCCAGGCGAATCCAGCCTTGAGGTCAATCTTTTCCCACGCGGAATCGATTTTATCCCCTTCGCGAACTATACGCGCGATTTTTCCCTCAGCCACAAGCAGGCCAATCACATCTGGGTCAAAAGCGTTCTCAAGATAGAATTTGGCATTGTGAAAGTATTTCATATCAATCCAATAAGCTTATTTATCCAAAGCGTTTCCTTCGAAAATATCTTTTAACATATTGTAAAACAGATGGATGGGAAAACCCATCACATTAAAATAGCAGCCGTTGATGCGTTTGATGAATTGGGAGCCGAAGCCTTGGATACCGTAAGCGCCGGCTTTATCCATCGGTTCTTTGGTTTCCACGTAAGCTTCAATCTCGGTTTCCGAAAGAGGGGCAAACTCCACCAAACTGCGCTCATAACCGCTCACACACTGCTTTGAACGGCAGAGACAGAGCCCTGTGTAAACGGCATGGGTCTGGCCGGAAAGCTGTGCGAGATATTGTTTTGCCTGCGCAGGTCCGGAAGGTTTTCCCAAAACTTGACCATCCAAAACCACGATGGTATCCGCGCCGATAATCAGGCTGTCGGAATCCATGTGATTTGCCACGTGGAGAGCCTTGTTTTTCGCGTTGCGCATCGCTTGCAGATGCGGGCGTTTCCGATTCAGGCTTTCATCCACATCAGCGGGAAAAACCAGCGGGTTCAAGCCCAGCATATTCAGCAGGCTTTTGCGTCTGGGGCTGGCAGACGCCAGAACTATTTTAGTGTTGTGTAAGAGATTATGTATCATAGGGTTTCACCGGAGATTCAAATTGTGAACAGGCACTAAACAGTCAATAGATTTCTTGGGCATCAAAAAAAAGCTTGCCTAAAAACCGGGGTTCAGAAAGCATAGCATTTAACAAAAAATATCTGTTCCAGGAGGAAAAATATGGAACGCGTTCATATATTCAACGCTGGCCCCACCGTGCTTCCCGAGGAAGTGCTCCGAGAAGCGCAAGCCGACCTGTTTAATTACAAAGGCATGGGCCTTTCAGTGATGGAAATGAGCCATCGCAGCAAGGAATATCAAGCCATCATCGATGAAACCATCGCAAGCGCAAAGCGCATCTACAATCTTGGCGACGAATACGAAATCCTGTTTCTGCAGGGCGGCGCCAGCATGCAGTTTTTGATGGTGCCCATGAACTTCGGTTTTGAAGGAAAAGAAATCAACATCATTAACACCGGCGTGTGGTCCAAAAAAGCCATCGCGGAAGCCAAAAACATCGGCAAAACCGTGCACGTGGCTGCCACCAGTGAAGACCGCAATTTTGCCTACATTCCCAAAACCTGGGAACTTTCGGCAAATCCTGCCTACCTGCATATCACCCCCAACAACACCATTTATGGAACCGAATGGAAAACCGACCCGGATGTTCCCGCTGGCATTCCGCTTATCGCGGACATGAGCTCAAACTTTATGAGCAAACCCATCGACGTGCAAAAGTATGACATGATTTATGCCGGCGCCCAGAAAAACGTTGGTCCCGCTGGAACCGCTGTCATCCTCATCAAGAAAAGCCTGCTGGAACAAGCCCTGCCGGGCATGCCTTCAATGCTGGATTACAAACTGATGGCCAAAAATGGCTCCATGTTCAACACTCCCGCCACTTTCACCATCTACATGATTGGTCTGGTGATGAAATGGATTGAAGACTTTGGCGGCTTGGAAAAAATCCACGAAAACAACAAGGTGAAGGCTGCCTACATCTATGACGCAATCGACGCCTCCGGTGGATTCTACAAAGGCACCGTGGACAAGGAAGACCGCTCATTGATGAACGTCACTTTCCGCCTCGGCACTGAAGAACAGGAAGCCCTCTTCATCTCTGAAGCCAAAAAGAACGGCATGATTGGATTGAAGGGACACCGCAACGTTGGCGGCTGCAGAGCCAGCATCTACAACGCGCTGCCTCTTCCCGCTGCGCACGCTTTGGGCGAATTCATGCGTGAATTCCAGAAGCAGCACGGTTAATCCGAAAAAGGAAATAAAACAACCCATTATGCAAGGCGGGAGAAAACAAGCCTCCCGCCTTGTTAAAATTTGAAACGGGGGTCGAATGTCGATAATGAACCTTCTTCTTCGTGGCGGCATGCTAATGTATGTGCTGGTGATTATTTCCATCGCTGTGGTGGCAATCGTGGTGGAAAAATACCGCCAGGTTACCCGGGTGAAAAAAGCCAATGAAAAGCTGCAATATTATCTTTCCCAACAGGAAAAACTGGATAATATCCGTGCCGTGCTTCGCATCCACGGGCTCAACAGCCCTCTGGGCATGATGTTGGATAAACTCTACAACGCCCAAACCGATGACGCTCGCATGATTGAAAACAGCATGGAATCCACTGCGAACATGGAACTGGGCAAGCTGGAAAAAGGCATGGGCTGGCTGGCGACTCTTTCCGCCATCGCGCCGCTGGTGGGCTTTTTGGGAACCGTCACCGGCATGGTCAGCGTTTTCATGAACATTCAGGGTCAGGGTCAAAACAGCGTGGACATCAACATCCTGGCAGGAGGCATCTGGCAGGCGCTTTTGACAACTGTGGGCGGTCTGGTTGTGGGCATTCCCGCCATCATTTTCCATAACGACCTCATCCAACACATGGAAAACATCGCCAAAGATATGCAGCATCAGGGCATTGAACACCAAATCCGCTTCCAAAAAGCGCGCGAGGCAGAGGAAAAATGAAACTGGGCATCTCCGGCAAAAAGATAAGCAGCACGGTGCTCATCTCCATGACAGACGTGATTTTCCTGCTTTTAATCTTTTTGTTGATAGCCTCAAATTTCGCCGCCCAAACCGGGCTGCCTTTCAAGCTGCCGGGCTCCACTTCCCAGCAAAGACAAACCCCGCAAGTCCTTCATGTGCAATATCAAAACGATAACCGCATCGACTTTATGGATGGCAGCTACACGATTCAAACCCTGGGTGAAGCTCTCAAAAACCAGTTTAAGAGCAGCGACCAAGTTGTGCGACTTTCCGCTCAGAAGGATACTCCTCTACAGAACATCGTCAGTTTGATGGACATCATTCGAGAAGCTGGGTTTGAACGCATTTTCGTGGCAACGGAGCCAGTTAACAAATGATTTCCAAAATCCGCAGCGGCCGCTATCAATCCCTGGTGATTTCACTGGGTTTGCATGCGCTGCTGTTGATTTTTATGATTTTTTATGTAATCCGACCCATGGTGGCGCCTCGCTGGCATGAAATCATGTTGGGCGACCCTCTCACGGAATTTGAACCCGTCAGCGATGATATTGGCCCTGGCGCCATTCAACCCGTTCCCCAAGGCATCCAAACCCAGGCTCAACCTGAAAAAGCCAAAACTTCAACCACTGCCAAAACAAGCCCGGCTGAAAAATCAAACAGTAAAGCCATTCCTCAAACCACGGGGCAAAGTGACCTCATCGACCTTCCCCAGCCCAAGGACGGCCAAACAAAAGCCCAGGCCTCACTTCCCACAAATCCGCTCAACCCTCTCAAGGGCATACCTTTTGGCAAACCCAACACCAGCCCCGGTGGCAGGCTGAACTATTCCATCAGCGGCGGAAGCGTGAAATTCACCCCCAACAAAAACACCCACAATCTGGGCGAACCCGGAAAAGCCATCATCACATTCAGGCTGGACAACAACGCGCGGCTCATCCCAATCAGCATCGACGCGGGTGAAAACAGCGGACCAAGATTTTTTGACGAAGCGAAAAGGATTCTGGAACAAGGGCGCTTTGAATTTACCGGCACTCCAAATCCCGGCGCGGAATACACCATCACCATCACTTTTTCGATATGAAAACGCAGCTCAAAAAACCTCTGCCAGCCAGACCCAAATTCATCGGCATCCTGAACTTAACACAGGATTCATTTTCCGATGGCGGGGATTTTTATGACTTTGAAAACGCCTTGCGTCACGCCAAAAAGCTCCACGCTGAAGGCGCCGACATTTTGGATATTGGTGGGGAATCCACCCGCCCCGGCGCTCAACCCATTTCCCAGGAAGCTGAAGCGAAGGCGGTTTTGCCGGTGTTGGAAGTCGTCCGCCAGCAAATCCCGGAATTGGAAATATCCATCGACACCCGCAACGCTTCCACAGCGCGTGAAGCCATCAAACTGGGTGCCCACATCGTGAACGACATCAGCGCCCTGCGCCACGACCCCGAAATGGCTCCGCTTTTGGCTTCAAAACCCGATGTGAAGGTGATTTTGATGCATATGCAGGGAATCCCTCAAACCATGCAAAATGACCCCCATTATGATGATGTGGTGGCGGAAGTGGACGCTTTTTTTGCCGAACGTATCGATTTTGCCCTCTCAAACGATATTCTCAGGGAAAACATTTTACTTGACCCAGGCATCGGCTTTGGAAAAACTGCGGAACATAACTATACAATCCTGGGCGCTTTAAGCCACTTCAAACATCATGGACTGCCCCTGGTTTTGGGTGCTTCCCGCAAGCGTTTTTTGGAAGCCGAAACCGGCGCTGGACCTAAGGAACGGCTGGGGGGAAGCTTGGCAGCGGCGTGGTTGGCATTCAGCCAGGGAGTCGAATATCTCAGGATACACGACGTTTTGGCGCACAGACAATTCTTTAATGTCCTGGAAAAAACTTTGGAAGGAATGAACTGATGGAAATACTGATACCCGGACTTCCAGACCTCATCGATATTTTCATCGTTGCCTTTTTGCTCTATCAGGGAATGGTTGTCCTCAGGCGTGGCGGTGGCTGGCAGGTTTTGGCGGCGATTCTGTTTCTGGTGGTGCTTTCCACCGTGGCGGAAGCGCTGAACCTCAAGATTGTCAGTTCGCTGTTGACGGGCATTCGCAGCTATGGAATTCTGGCGTTGGTGGTGATTTTCCAGCCCGAATTGCGGGCGCTGCTTTCCCGGATAAACATCACGCGGGAACTGAATTTGAGCCTGCGCAAAAAGGAAAGCAATTCCATCTACATGCCTCTGATAGACGCGATTTCATCGATGTCGTTCCGCAAAACAGGCGCGCTCATCGTCATCGAAAACCGCCGCCGGCTCACAGAATATATCCAAAGCGGGGAAGAGTTGGATGCCAGCCTCTCCCTGCGGCTCATTCTCACCATTTTCAACCCACGTTCCGCGCTTCACGATGGCGCTGTCATCATTCGTGGAGACCGCATCATGGCTGCCAAGGTGGTTCTGCCGCTTTCCAAAAAACCGGAATATGCCAGGAAATTTGGCACCAGACACCTGGCGGGCATTGGCATCACCGAGCTCACGGACGCCATTGCCATCATTGTTTCGGAACAAAACTCCCAGATTTCGGTGGCGCAAAATGGGGAAATAAACGTGAACGTGGCTTACGAAGAGCTTTTGCGCATCATCGCGGACGCGTTTGCCTAAACAGCGATGACGCTCCTAATTGGTATCACAGGCAACATCGGCAGCGGGAAAAGCGCCTTTTGCCGCATCCTCGAACAACATGGCGAGCGGGTGATTTATGCCGATGAAGTGGCGCAAAAACAGCTTGATAAACCTGAAATACTACAAAAATTAAGTGAGCGCTGGGGAAAAGATTTTATCTCAGATGGCAGAGCGGACAGACAAAAAATCGCTTCCATCGTGTTTGGAAACCCTGATGAATTGGCATTTTTGAACAGTGTGGTGCATCCTAAAACCCTCCAGGAATTCCAGGGAATCGTTGAGGAATGCCAAGCCGAACACCTCTTTTTCGAGGTTCCCCTGCTTTTTGAAGCGGATTTGGCAGCCTGCTTTGACCATCTGGTCATCATCACAGCCACACGTGAAATCCGTCTGCAAAGGCTTTTAAAAAGGGACAGCCAGAGCCGTCAACAGATTGAAACGCGGATGGATGCGCAGATGGATGACAGCTTAAAAATCCCGCTTTGCGACCTGGTGGTGGAAAACAACGGAAACTGGGAAGACCTCAGCCAGGCTGCCCAAAAACTGATTTCCGACCTGCCCAACATCAAACCAAAGGAAAAACGAGCTTTTTATCCCTGACATTTACGCCGAGTATTCAACCATCTGATAATCGTTTACAATAATGTATGGATGGTGTCTCTTGCTTGCCGCCTTATGTATCCCTTATGTTTGAAAAGGCAATTATAAGGTAGACAAAGGTTTAGGGCTTTGATGGATTAATATTCATCAAACCCTGCCATTGCGCCGCCGCTGTGATTGCCGCTGTTTCCGCTCTGGTCACCAAGTTTGCCAACTTGAGCCGGGGCAGAGCTTCCATCAGGGAAAATTCCGCATCATCCCAACCGCCTTCGGGACCAATCAGAAAACAGGGTTTAAGCTGGGGTTCAAATTCCGCCAGCCAGCGTCCATCCCTGCGTTCGGAACACAAAATGGGGCTGTATCCCGCTTCGTGGATGGCTTTTAACGCTTCCTCCAAAGCCAAAATCCCATGTAATCTTGGCAGCCAGGGGTTGTCACATTGTTTGATGGCAGCCAGGCTGACACGGGAAAAACGTGTCAGTTCCGCTGAACGCCTCACCGACCTTTCCGCTATTAAAGGAAACAAATCCGTCACGCCCAGTTCACTGCATTTTTCCACCAAAAGCTCATCGTGCCTGTTTTTTAGCAGGGCGAAGCCAATGGCGAACGGGCGTTCTGATGGAGGTGTTTTTTCCAGACTTTGGATGTGTAACAGGGCGTGTTTTGCCGCCAGATTTTCCACCAGAGCCCAAGCCAGGGTTCCCTGTCCTGAATTGAGCAGGATGGGCGCTTCGATACGGCGTTTGGTGACGTGGGCAAGGTGGTGGAATTCCTCTCCTTCCAGCCGAAATTTATCGCCGGAAGCCAGCTCCTCCAGTTCTGGAACGTATAGTGATGGCATCGTTTAGCTGAAAAACTCCCGTATTTTATCCCGGAAGCTTCTGCCGGGTTTGAGTTCTTTTTTCAGGTTCATTTCCGCCAGGCGTTTGTAAATATCGGTTTCCTCACGGCTGAGGCGGGTTGGCGTCACAACGTTCACGCGCACAATGAGGTCGCCGCGAACATTGCTGTGCAAGCCTTGAATGCCCTGTCCTTTAAGGCGGAATTCGCTTCCACTCTGGGTTCCGGTGGGGATTTTCATTTTGGCTTTGCCGGTGAGGGTGGGAACCGTAATCTCATCTCCCAAAACGGCTTGGCTGAAGTGGACGGGGAAATCCAGAATGATATTGTTTCCAACCCTTTCAAAAAGGTCGTCCTGGCGTTCATGAATTTGCACCAAAAGGTCACCGCGTGGGCCGTTGCGGGGTCCGATGTGACCCTGTTCGCGCACGCGCAAAACCTGTCCTTCCTCCATTCCGGAGGGTATTTTCAGCTTGATTTCACGGGTTTTTGCGGCTCTGCCTTCACCGTGGCATTTGGTGCATTTGTTTTTGATGATGCGCCCCTCGCCCCGGCAGGATGGACATTCCGTAATCTGCTGCATCTGTCCGAAAAGGGATTGGCGCACGGTGCGAACCTGTCCCGAACCACGGCATTGGGTGCAGGTTTCAGAGCTTTGGTCTGCGCTGCCGCTGCCATTGCAAAGGTCACAGGCATCCTTCACGTTGATTTTCACCTTTTTTTCGGTTCCCAGGGCAATTTCCTTCAGGCTGAGCGAAAGCTCAATCATGAAGTCGTTGCCTCGGTTTGAGCGGCGCTGAGCGCTCCCTCCGCCGCCTCCCATGCCTCCAAAAAGGGTTTCAAAGATGGAACCAAAACCTCCGCCTCCGAATAGGTCGCTGATGTCTTCAAAGCGGCTGAAATCGCCCCATTGGAAACCACCCTGGCCAAATTGGGGGTCGATTCCGGCATGGCCGTATTGGTCGTAGATTTGACGTTTTTCCTTGTCTGAAAGCACCTCATAAGCTTCGGAGGCTTCCTTGAATTTTTCCTCGGCTTCCTTGTTATCCGGGTTTTTATCCGGGTGAAATTGCATTGCCAGCTTGCGGTAGGATTGTTTTATCTCGGCTTCGCTGGCGGTTTTGGGAACTCCCAGAACTTCGTAGTAATCGCGTTTGGACACTGCTTTTCCTTATTGAATCAAAATTTTTAAAAGCTAAAGGGCGGGGTTGTTGCAGCCCCCGCCCCTGGGGTTTTATTTATCGTCAACCACCTCGAAATCGGCGTCGATGGGGCCGTCTTCGGATGGCGCTTCATTTGTTTGTTCCGGGCTGGGTCCGGCTTGGGAATCCGCGGCTTGCTCCTGTTGGGCTTGCGCGTAGATGATTTCGCCCAAGCGCTGAGCTTTTTGGGTCAGGTTTTGTTTCAGGGTTTCCAGTTCGGAAGGCTCGGTGGCTTTTTCCATGCCTTCACGAGCGGCTTTCACCTCTGCTTCCAGCTCGGATTTTTCGGTGTCGGAAAGCTTGTCGCCATGTTCGCTCAAACCTTTTTCGGTGCTGAAGATGATGCTATCCAGCTCGTTGCGGGCGGCAACGAATTCCTGGCGCTTTTTATCTTCCTCGGCGTGGAGTTCGGCTTCGCGAATCATGCGGTCGATATCGTCCTTGCTCATGTCTCCGGCGCGGTCGATGTGGATGGATTGTTCCTTTCCGGTTCCCAGGTCTTTTGCGGAAACGTGGAGGATACCGTTGGCGTCGATGTCGAAGGTGACTTCAATCTGGGGAATACCGCGTGGAGCGGGTGGAATCCCAACGAGGTCGAAGCGTCCCAAATCCTTGTTGTCGCGTGCCATGGGTCTTTCTCCCTGCAGAACGCGGATGGTCACTGCGTTTTGGTTGTCCGCGGCGGTGGAGAAAACCTGGCTTTTCTTGGTGGGAATGGTGGTGTTGCGCGGGATGAGCGGGGTCATCACCTCGCCCAGGGTTTCGATGCCCAGGGTGAGCGGTGTGACGTCCAAAAGCAGGACATCGCTCACTTTCTCGTCGCCGCTCAGGATTGCGCCCTGGATTCCGGCGCCGATGGACACCACTTCATCCGGGTTCAGGCTGCGGTTTGGCTTTTTGCCAAAGAATTTTTCCACGGCTTCCTGAACAGCTGGGATGCGTGTGCTGCCGCCCACCAGGAGGACTTCCTGGATGTCGCCGGCTTTCAGTTTGGCATCGTCCAAAGCCTTTTTACAGGGGGCAAGTGTGCGCTGCACAAGGTCTTCGGTCAGACGGTTGAATTCCGCCAGGCTGAGGGTCAAATCCAGATGTTTGGGGCCGCCTGCATCTGCGGTGATGAAGGGCAGGTTGATGGTCGTGGTTTGCGTTCCGGAGAGCTCCACCTTCGCCTTTTCCGCCGCTTCACGCAGGCGTTGCATGGCAATCGGGTCTTTGGAAAGGTCGATTCCTTCCAGTTTTTTGAATTCTGCCAAAATCCAATCGATGATTCGTTTGTCAAAATCATCACCACCCAAGTGGGTATCTCCATTTGTGGAAAGAACTTCCACCACTCCCTGGCTGATGTCCAGGATGGAAATATCGAAGGTTCCGCCGCCCAGGTCATAGACGGCAACTTTCTGTTCCTTTTTATTTTCCATGCCATAGGCGAGGGCCGCGGCTGTGGGTTCGTTGATGATGCGTTTAACTTCCAATCCGGCGATGCGTCCGGCGTCTTTGGTGGCTTGGCGCTGGTCGTCGTTGAAATATGCCGGAACGGTGATGACCGCTTCGGTAACCGTTTGTCCCAGATAGGCTTCCGCGGTTTCCTTCATTTTGCTCAAAACCATCGCGGAGATTTCCTGAGGGGTATAATCCTTGTTTTCAGAATCGACGTGCACGGCAGCCTGGCCTTTCACGCCGCTTTTCACCTTGAAGGGAACCTGTTCCTTTTCCGAGCCGACTTCGTTGAAAGAGCGGCCCATAAAGCGTTTGATGGACGACACGGTGTTTGTGGGATTTGTAACCGCCTGTCGTTTGGCAAGTTGACCAATCAATCGCTGTCCGTCTTTGGTGAATCCAACCACGGACGGTGTGGTGCGACCACCCTCCGCGTTCGCGATTACGACGGGTTTTCCGCCTTCAACAACGGCCACGCAGGAGTTGGTGGTCCCAAGATCTATTCCAATTATTTTTCCCATTTTATTCCTCCATGGTACTTATTTTATTTCTATATTGATGGGGCCTTTAGCGGTCCCTTTTTCTTCTTTTTCGGGTTCATCCGGCTCTTCCTGAATATCTTCGCAGGGACCGGATGAGACTGCCACTCTGGCGGCGCGAATCACTTTATCGTGCATTGTGTAGCCATTTTGGATGATGGCGGCAACTGTGTTTTCATCGTGGTCGCTGGGGATATGCGCCAAAGCGTCATGGAAAGCGGGGTCAAAAGCTTCGCCCAGCGCTTCGATTTTCTTCACGCCTTCACGCTCCAAAACCCCGCGCAATTGCTGGTCGATTTGAACCATGCCTTTCACGAAGGGGTCTTCAAGATTTTCAACGTGTTCCAGGGCGCGTTCAAAATTATCCGCCACATCGCAGATTTTCAGCGCCAAATCCTGGGTTGCCATCTTAATCCAATCGCTTTTTTCGGCGATACTGCGGCGGCGAAAGTTCTCAAATTCCGCCATCACGCGCAGATATTTATCGTTCATTTCGGCGATTTCAATCTCCAAATCCGCCAGCTTTTCCTCGGCGGTCTTATCCACTTCCACTTCAGGTGTTTGCACTTCTTTTTCCTGACTGTCTTTCGTCTTTTTCGTCATCAAAAATCCTTCCTTTTGGGAACCACCATGCCCTCGCGCGTGGTTTGGGTGATGGTTTGGGTAATATCCCGGATGAGCGGGATAAGCTTGCGATAGTTTGTGCGCAGCGGGGCTGCCACACCCAGATAACCAGGGATGCCAAAAACTTCGTAGCGGCTGAAAATGAGGCAAAAATCCTCCCATTGGGAAACATTGAAATCCTCTCCCATCAACACTTTCACCCCACCGCCGGAGCCGTGGGAACGCATCAGGTTCAGGATGGTGTCCTGCCTCTGCAACAGGTTCATGAAATTGAGGATATTGGTTTTGCTGTCAAATTCGGGCTGTTCCAAAAAGTTGATGCTCCCGTCATAATTTATGTAAAACCCACTCAGGTCAACAAATGCGCGGTGCAGCTCTCTTAAAAAAGCGCTCACCATGGGGTTGTCCCGGTGCATGTTTTCGCGCATTTCAATCAAAACGCGGTTCGCGATGTCATAGATGCGCAGTCCGGCAAGTTCATCGTTCAAATAGCGCACCAAACTGCGCAATTGGGCGTCCGTGAAGCTTTGTTCCAGCTTCATCACCACGGTTTTGTCCAAACCTGAATCCAGGCTCATCACAAAGATGTATTTTCCGTTGCCGATGGCAAACACCTCCAGCTTGGAAAGATAGCCGCCGGAGACCTCTGGCTCTGCCACAAAGCTCAGTTGGTCGGTTTCTTTTGCCAGCATTAACATGATATAGTGCAAAGCGAGCGGTGTATCGCGATAGTTTTGGATGAGCAAGTCGCGCAAACGGTCCATGTTCTCAAAGCTGGTTTTGGCGTGGTCAGCTTCGATGAGACGCAGGTAGCAACGATAGCCCTGTATGGTGGGAACCCGCCCGGCGGAAGTGTGTGGCTGGCGGATTAAATTCTGTTTTTCCAGCTTCATCAAATCCAGGCGCAGGGTTGCGGAGCTGACATCCTGCAGATATTTTTCGTTCAAAGCTCGGGACGACACCGGCTCATTATGCTCGATATATTCATCGATGAGGGCAGTCAAAGCAGCATCCATCCTCATCTTTATTTTGCTCATGCTATTTGTGGTCTCCTTTTATTTTAGCAATCGGGCAACCGAACTGCTAATTTATGGACAAGCTAATCGAAAGCCGATAATTGTCAATCGAAAAGTGAGACTGCTAAGTTTCGCGGCGGGGTGGCTCCCGCAGATGGTCGGGGATTTTGGTTCACGCAGATTGCGCTGATAAAGTGTCACGCCGATTACGCCGATTTTTTATTTGAATAGATTAGGGATGCACAGGATGATGAGGATGAAAAAGGGATTATTCTTGGGTTGTAGCGTTTTAACGTTTTATCGTTTTGGGGTGTCACGCAGATTATGCCGATAACGCTGATTTTAGGGTTGTGGGGTTTTATCGTTCCGCTGCGCGTCATTCTGAGCGTCAGCGAAGAATCCAGCCCGTGATTCTTAATAGATTAGGGATGCACAGGATGATGAAGATGAAAAAGGGATTACGTTTTAGGGTTTTGCGTCTTAACGTTTTAGGGTTCAAAAAGGTTGCTAACTAACTGCGGAATAGCGAGTTGGAACACCGGATTCATCCGGTCGTAGGTGCCAGATTCATCTGGCACAATGTTCTACCAACCGCCCACCTCCGCCAACCAGCATATAACCCCGAACAAGTCCGTCATTCTGAGCGTAGCGAAGAATCCAGGCCAAGGCAATAAAAATGTGCCTCCGACCACCCAAGTTATGTAAATACACACCCAAACCCGAGCCGACCCGTCATTCCTCGTTTCTCGGATTGACGCGTCGGGACAGGATTTCAGCCTAAGGGGCGTTTTAACGTTCCCCCGCGCAAGACGCTGAAAACACTGGCAACTCATCACTGAAAACCGAACACTATCCCAGTCCCCCAGTCATCTTTTTTTAGGAAAATCCGGAGCAGCGACCACCGCCGCCTGGTCAACGTATCCGTTTGTCTGGATGGCTGTTTGGGTTATGTTATCTGAAAAATAGTTCAGAATGGGATTTAAGTGAAGCGAGTGATAAAGCGAATCAGGCGCGTGATATAACCTTTTTGGAACCCCGGAAAGACTGTTGGAATCGGTTTGCATTGCGCTGTCTGCGGATGCTTAATCTGATGGCTTCGCACCCCAAGTAGGACAAAAAAATTGACATCTAAAGGAGCGACAAAATGTCTAAAAAGAAGAAACTGACAACCGTTTCCGGAATGCCGGTGGTTGATAACCAAAACGTTTTAACCGCTGGAAAACGAGGCCCCATCCTGTTGCAGGATATTTGGCTGGTTGAAAAACTGGCTCATTTCGACCGGGAAGTGATTCCCGAAAGGCGTATGCACGCAAAGGGTTCCGGTGCTTTTGGAACCTTCACCGTGACCCACGACATCACCAAATATACCAAGGCAAAACTTTTTGAGAAAATCGGCAAGAAAACGGATATTTTCGCCCGGTTTTCCACCGTCGCGGGTGAAAGAGGCGCGGCAGACGCCGAAAGGGATATTCGCGGTTTTGCCGTGAAATTTTATACCGAGGAAGGTAACTGGGACCTCGTTGGCAACAACACTCCGGTCTTTTTCATGAGAGACCCGCTGAAGTTTCCAGACCTGAATCACGCCGTGAAACGCGACCCCAAAACCAACCTCCGCAGCGCCACAAACAACTGGGACTATTGGACGGGACTGCCGGAAGCGATTCATCAGATAACCATCACCATGAGCGACAGGGGAATCCCATATTCCTACAGGCATATGCACGGTTTCGGAAGCCATACTTTCGCCATGTTCAACGCCGAAAACACAAAAACCTGGGTGAAATTTCACTGGGTTTGCCAGCAGGGAATCAAAACCCTGACGGATGAGGAATCCGAGGCCATCATCGCCAAGGACAGAGAAAGCCACCAGCGCGATTTATTTGACAATATCGAAAAGGGAAATTTCCCAAAATGGAAGCTTTTTATCCAGGTCATGACGGAGGAAGAGGCGGAAAAGCTGCCCTATAACCCCTTCGACATCACCAAAGTGTGGTATAAAAAGGATTTCCCGCTGATTGAAGTGGGCGAGATGGAATTGAACCGCAACCCCGAAAACTATTTCCAAGATGTGGAACAGGCGGCTTTCGCGCCGGCGAACATCGTTCCGGGAATTGGATTTTCACCCGACAGACTGTTGCAGGCAAGGCTTTTCTCCTATGGCGACGCCCAACGCTATCGCCTGGGAATCAATCACCACCAGATTCCGGTGAATAAACCCAAAAACGATGCCCACAGCTATCATCGTGACGGCGCCATGAGAGTGGATGGAAATCACGGCGGCTTATTGCATTACAATCCAAACAGCTTTGGCGAATGGGATGAACAGCCGGAATTCAAGGAACCGCCCATGGCGATTGAAAGCCCCGCTGACCATTGGGACCACCGCGAGGATGAGGACTATTACACCCAGCCCCGCAAACTGTTTCAACTGATGAGCAAAGAACAGCAAAAGGTTTTGTTTGAAAATACCGCCAGACACATGGGAGACACTCCCAGGGAGATTAAAATCAAACATATCCAGAGCTGCCTGAAGGTTGACCCGGAATATGGAAAAGGCATGGCGGAGGTTTTGAACATCCCCATGAGTGAAGTGGAATAAACCTCAGTTAATGAGTCAGATAGCCCGGATTAAGCCCCGGGCTTTTTCTATGGTTTGGGGATGGATTCAGGTTTTCAGCAGGTCCCAGACGATTCTGCCCAAAAGCAGCAGCAGCGCAAGGATGAAAAAAGGACGGACGACGCGGTTTCCATTTTTTATGACCAGCTTTGAACCCAACAGGTTTCCGGCGATTCCAAAAAGGGCGGCGGGGATGGCAAGCGTTAGCCAAACTTTTCCCGCCCAGAGGAAGGTGGCGAGCGCGGCGAGGTTGGAAGCGAGGTTCACGACTTTGGCGTTGGCGTTGGCAGTCACGAGGTCATATCTGAGCATCAGGGTGAAGGCGAGAATGAGGAAGATTCCCTTTCCCGGTCCGAAAAAGCCGTCCCAAAAGCCGATTAACAGCCCGGCAAGAGCGCCCAAACCGAGTTTTACCCCCGTTTTCAGCTCGTCGGAACGGTTTTGAACGCCGAAATCTTTTTTGATGAGGGTGAGGATGGCGATGAGGGGAATCGCCGCCAAAAGCAGTTTTTGCAAAAAAAGCGGGGAACTGCGCAGGGCGACAGAGCTGCCAAGATGGGAACCCAGCAGCGCCAGAGCCGCGCCGGTGAGCGCCAAAGGGAGGTCAATCATCCCCGCGCGCCTGTAGCGAACAACGCTGAAAACGGTTCCGAAGCTGGAAGAAAACTTGTTTGTGGCGAGCGCGGAGTGCATGGGCAGACCCGCCGCAACATAGGCTGGGAGCGAAATTAAGCCGCCACCGCCGGCAATGGCATCCACCAGCCCCGCCAAAAAAATGAAGGGCAGGATGAAGGCGAAATTTTGCCAGGCTATCCCAAGCGGGGTCATAATTCCGCTTTGAATTCCAGCTTGAGCGTGTGTTTCAGGCCTTGCTGGGGGTAGAGGTTTCCGCGGTATTCAAAGCTGGCGGAGCTGAAGCTGTTGAGCCGGTAAACCGCTGAGAGCGTCCAATTCAGCAGAATTCCGCCTCTTTTTTCGGGCAGGAAGGTGAGGAAATCGCTGCCTTCACGGCGGTTGTGACGAAAACCGAAGGAAGCGGAGGCGCGGGCGGTTTTTCCCCAAATTCCCCGGTAGCCGGGTTCAATTCCGAAGCTTTGCAGGCGATACTCATCCCCGCTTTGGAGCGCGAAACCCTGTTCCAAGCTGCCGCCGAGGGTCAAAAGCCCGGTGTTGTGGCTGCCGAAATTTCTTTGGGTGTAAATTTGGAAATCGTTTTTGTTCACCAGGGATTGATAGCGGGAATCCTCTTCGCGGCTGTTGGCATAGCTGAGCTTGAAGTTGTTGCCCGCCATGTTTTTAAGGTCGGTTTCCGCCGAGAGCAGCCTTTCCGAGGTGTGGGCCTGGCTTTGATAGCGGTTGTCTTGATTGCGGTTGAATTGCGCGCTCAGACTGCCCACAACCCTGCCGGGAAGGATGTCCAGCCAGAGGGTTTGGGAGGCGCGGCGATTGGCGTAGATGGCGCTGGGGCTTTCAAACATCGCCTGGGGCGTGAGGAGCCAGGGTTGCCAGCCCATCATCAGCGAATCCTGAAGCGAAGCCTGGAGGATGGTGTCCGCGCGCAGGCGTTTGAGCTTTGGAAAGTAGTTTCCGGGTTTGAGGTAGAGGCTGAGCTGGCCGTTGACTTCGGAGCTGAGGGTTCCTTTTTCGCTGGTGATGTAGGTCCAATCCCAATCGCCATCAGGGGTGTAAACTCCTGTGCTGTCGTAAAGTCCCAGACCGTGACCGATGTATTCCAGTTCGCGGATGCGGGGGAAGAATTCGGTTTGGTTCAGTTGGTAATTTCCCATCAGCATCACGGCTTGTTTCCAAAAGTAGTGGGAATTTCGCAGGGAAGCGAGGTTGTAGCTGTTTTTGATGCCATCGGAGCTGGTGTGTCTGTGGGTGAAATCGACATTTAAATTGTGGTCGAGGGTGGAACTGCTGTGTTTTAAAGCATAGGTTTGGGAGGATGTGGAAGGTGTCCAACCTTGGTTCCAGCGGCTGGAGGCATCAACGGTGTAGCTGAACTGAGAGACATGGTTTTTTTTGGGACTGCTGAAGCTGAATTGGGGATTGAGACGCTGATAGCGGCTGTCCGAGCTTTGGGGCAGGGAGTGTTTGAGGCTGTTGTGGTTCAAAAGCAGCTTGGCTTTAAACTGTCCCAGTTCCCAGCCGGCGCCGAGGTCGTGATATTGCATCAAGCTGGAAGGGCTTTCAGCGACGGGATTTTGCCAAGCCAGGGTGGAACGCAGGTCAAGAAAGGGAAGCAGGCTTTTTCCCTTGCTTTGAGAGGCCAGACGCAGCATTTTCTGGGTTTGAACGCCGGGAATATGGCTGTAACGAGCCAGGAGCCGGGGTTTCCACCAATTCAGGGCTTGGGAACCCAGACTGAAATCCAGCCGCCACTGGTCCAGAGAATCAGCCGGAGCAAGCAGGGAGAGGTCATATTCCTCCTCATATCCGGCTTCCTGACCAAAGAGGAAAAGGTCGGTCCAGCGTTTTTCAAAATCCAATCCCAGCCAGCTTTCCGAGCCTGTTTCCCCGGTTTTCAGTTTGGCGTGGGCATTGAGGATTCCGCTGAGGTTGTCCGCGTCGTCCAGGGTGGAAAGTGTGTTTTTGTCGTTGGCGCTGAAAAGGCCTTCCAAACCCAGTTCCAGCAAGCCTTTTTCATAGTCCAAAGCGAGGTCGATATTGGAACGCTGGAGGGGTGGAACCAGTCTCTTTTGGGGCAGCCAGGAGCCCATTTCGGTGCCCACATAGCGGAATTTCCCGCTGGAAAACTCCTCATAATCGCCGTTTCCGAGACCCACGAAGCTGAAAGTGAGGTTGTAGGCGGCGTCGGGAGCTCCGGGATTGTATTCAAAAAACTGGACGCCATCGATGCCTTCCTTCAAAATGTATTCGCCAAAGCCGGGTTCCACCTCGTTTATACCGCTGCCCCAAACCACACGGTCTCCTGCCAGGCTGAGAGAATCGAGGTCGGCAGGGCTGAAATCGTGGAGCAGGGGGTTGTTTTTGGCGTCGGCCTGCCAGATGAAGTGGTGGGAAAGCTGGAGGCCGGGCAAAATCTGGAAGCTGGAGGAATTGAACAGGGTGGATTGGCGGTAGTATTCATCTGAATATTGATACCAGGCGTTGATGAGGTCTGTGGAAACCACGAGGGTTCTGAACATGACGGAGCCATCGGAATAGTCGATGTAATAGTCCGTTCCGCGTTCCAAAAGCTTTCCATTTTGGTAGATGCTTTCGCTGCCGGCGATGACCAGGCAACTGCTTTGAAAGCCTGTGGGATTCAGGCGGTAGGGGCCTTGTTTGCCTTCAATGACCCGAATTTGCTGGCTGGCGGGTTTTCCAGAGGAGGCGGTGTAACCGGCTTGAACGAAGTGGTTTTGGCGCCACCAGGCGTTCAGGCCTTCGATATTGGCGTGGAAATTGATGTAGCGGGTTCCTATGAAATCCCAATCCAAATCACCCATGGCGATTTCATATTGGCGTCCGTAAACCCGGATAAAAACCTTGTCCAGGCTGCTCAGTTCCTTGGAATCGCCTTCGGGAGCGAGTTTTGATTGGCTGTCGGAGAGCCTGGCGGCGATATTGACATTTTTTCCCAGTTCGCCATCCAGATTCACGAACAGGGATTGTTTGAGGTCGAAGGAGCTTTCGTCTGAAAAGGAAATGGCAAAGGTTTTGGCGCCGGAGATGAGCAGTTTTCCATCATCGGGAATGAAGCTGCCGGAGCGGGGTTTTATGCTTTGGAAAAGGCTGTCCACAGGCTCGAATTCCTGATAGGTAAACCTGGGTGTGGTGAGTTCTGGAGGAACCAAAAGAGCGCTGATTTTCAGGTATTCAGTTTCGGGGAAACGCAGCAGGATGAGTTTTCCGGCGCGGTAATCCATCCTATAATCAAGACTTGGACGCAGAGCGAGGCTATCAGCGAAAACCAGCTCCGAGCCAACAATCAGCGGATGGTTCGCAATTTCATATTCAAATTGGTCGGGAAAAAGCGTCAGGGTTTGCTCCACCAACAAATCCAAACCAGCCAACGCGGCCAGGGGCAGGATTAGCAGAGCCAGGAAAAGGGCAAAACGGCGCACGCGTTCAAAGCTTGCGGATGACGGCAGTCACAACGCCCCACACGCTGAAATCCAGTTTGTCATCGATGTGGATGGGCGGATAGGCTTCGTTTTCGGAGAGCAGCCAAAATTCCCCATTTTCCACGTGTAGCCTTTTGATGGTGAATTCTCCGTCGTAAATTGCCAGAACCACCTTGTTGTTCGTGCCTTCCACAGCCCTGTCCACGATTACAATATCGTCTGGATAGATGCCGATTCCTTCCATGGAATCCCCTCCCACCCGCGCGAAAAAGGTGGCGGAAGGGTGTTTTATCAGGTATTCGTTCAAATCCATCGTCCCTTCCAGAAAGTCTGAAGCCGGGGAGGGAAAACCCGCTGGAACCTTGAGTCCGATTAGGGGTCGCTCCAGCGGTTCGCCCGGTGTGTAGCGGTAGATGGCTTTCACCGAGCCGTCGGATTTTATCTTTTTCTGCGCCATGGAATCTCTTTATAAAAATGGGCAGCCAACCGCCTCGCAAGACGGCTGACTGCCTTTTATGGAAATGTTATTTTATCTTTTTGAGGAGTTCAGTCGCGCTTTTGCCGTAATTGGGGTCGTTTTGGATGCGTTGGAGGTCGGTTTTAGCGGCGGCGTTGTTCTTTTTCATCAAATAGGCATTGCCGCGCAGAAGGAAGGCGGCGGCTTTGGATGAATCAATGTTGATGACTTTGGTGGCGTAGGTTATCACCTTGTCCCAGCTTTTGTTTTGGTTCCAGTGGTTCGCCAGAATCAGCGCCACGTCGGCATTTGGCTCAAGGTTCAAAGCTTTGTCGTAGAATTCAACCTTTTTGCTGTTGTTTTTCAGCTTGTCATAGTTGTCTGCCATAATCCGGTAGGCGAGGGCTTTGCTGGCGTTGTCCGGAGCAATGTCCACCAGTTTGTTCAGGATTTCGTTTGATTTGGTGTAGTTCTTGATGTTACGATAAAAATCCGCCGCGCGGGTGTAAACATCGACGTTTTTGCCCAAATTCATGGCCTGTTCATAATAGACGGCGGCGGTGTTGTTGTCACCATCATCCTGGTAGGCGTTTGCCAAAACGATGTAGGCGTTGGGGTCTTGGGAAGCTTCGGCATAGTCTGCCAAAACCTTGTAGGCTCGAACCTGGTCGTGGATGTCGTTTTTCAGGATGCTGTATTTTGACATCAGGACGTCGGCGTTTCCAGGCTCATAATGCAAAACGTTGTCGTAATAGCCCAGAGCCTGTTCGAAGTGGGAGGCGTTTTGGGCGGTCACGGCGAGGTTTTGATAGAGGTAAGAGACGAATTCATCGCGTTCCTGCGCGGTCATCGTGAGCGGTGTGAGGCTTTTATAGATGTTTGCCGCGCTTTCAAATTCGTCGATGGCGTCGGAATGGAATTCCGCCTGCACGCTTTCATTTGCCATGCGCATGTAGGTTACAGCGATGTTAATCTGGGTTTTTTCGATTTTTACGTCCACAGAATCAGTGGGCACCGCAAGGGGTTGAGCCTGTATGTAGTAATCCTTGGCTTGGTTAAAGAGCTCGAGCGCGCCATGAAAATCCTCATCTTCGAAAGCGTCTGACGCTTCCAGGGATGCCATGTCCGCCAGCTCCAAAGCCGTGGGTTCTGGTTCTTCGGGAATCTCGATCTTTTTGTTTGCGCTGCAGGCAGCCATTGCCAAAAACAGTGCCAGCAACAAGACCGACAGATAAGCTGTTTTTTTCATGATTTCTCCTTATAAATTTTAGAGAAATCCATAACTCAAAGCGGCTTATTTTGTCAATGTAAAAAGCAGCAGGGCATGGAAAAGGGGGTTTTTATTGATTTTTTTCGATATTTTAAGTCAAATGTCTTATTCTATATATACCAATGGCTTAGCCATATTCGCTGTTCAGGGCTGTGAAAAAAAAGTAGCTAAGTCACTGTAAAATCGACATTTTTTTGTTGACAGAATATCCAACCCGTGAATTTATAAGCCTTGTATTATCTCTTACTCTTCAAATTCAAAACCTAAGGAGGTAACATGAGCAGAGATGATTTGATCAAAAAGATCGCAGAAGATGCCGGAATTTCCCAAAAGACAGCCGGCATTGCACTCAAATCCATGATTGAGGGCATCACCCTCGCTCTCCAGAAAGGCGAAAAAGTGTCGCTGGTTGGTTTTGGTTCCTTCAGCGTTGTACATCGTAAAGCCCGTAATGGAATCAACCCCAAGAACCAAACACCTCTCAAGATCGCGGCTCGCAATGTCCCTGTTTTCAAAGCAGGCAAAAACCTCAAAGAAGCTGTGATGAAACCCAAGAAAAAGAAAAAATAACACTTAACATTCTAAAAAGAGGCGGGAAAACATCCCGCCTTTTTTGTTTGGCTGGAATTTTGGAGGATGTATTCAGGGTGACGTGAAAGGCTGAGATTAGCTGGGTTAATCAGACCTTGCCCTCTTGCCCCCTTATGTCTTCCTTATGTTTGAAAAGGTAATTATAAGTTAGACAAAGCTTTGGGACTAAGCGGGTTTTTTATTATTCTGTGATACCAAGACTTTGTGACAAGTCGGTAAAAACCCAGGAGGCAACAGTTTATGGGCTTAAAAAAACTGGACCCCGCCGATTTCCTTGGTCTCGAGCAGCGGGGTCCAAATTATAGACTATGGCTCAAAATATTAGTTAATTGAACCGTATCTCTTTCTATTCCAATGGCGATAATTCAGCAGAATTGGTGGCTATAAGATTGTTATCCTGATACATATTCACATGCGCAACAGCACCGTTGTCAACTTCGACAACTGCCACTTCCAACGTGACATTAACGGCTCTTGGGAACAAATGAAATAGCCCGCCTGTGAGATAATCAATACCCCAAAATAAAACATTTCCAAAATTCAATATACTGGCTGGATTGAATTCTTGAACAATTGGCAAAGTTTTTGTCTGATAACCTTCCAGTTTTATCTCAATAACGTAGCTATCATTTCTTTTTAAGACCAAGGTATCTGGTGTTTTACCGGTGGCAATCGGAAGGCCACTTCTGTTTTTGACAGTATAAGAGGCGCTGGGTGTACTGTCGATTAGGACAGTATCTGTCGAGCCTGTGAACATGGTGGCGCATCCAGTCAGCAACAACATTGCTGTCAACATTCCCAATACGAGTATTTTTTTCATAACTCACTCCTTTGTGAATCATTTAATTATTATAAAAGATATATCCTTCTGAAAAATCGGTTTTGCGTTCGATTTTCGTTCACGAAGACGCGGAAAGTCTCAAGATTATCAAGCACTTGTCCAGTTTTTATCTTTGAAGCATTGTATTATTCAAATCATCAAAAGAGCACCCTGCATTTTGTCAAGAGGATTGACGGTTTTAGGTTTTGTTTTGACCAGCAAGCTGTCGGGACTGACGTCTACATCGCAGGATTTGAGCTTGACATTATCCGGCACTCATTCCCAATAGGAACAAATATATGTTTGCCATCGTTTTAATAATTCAGACAGGCCGCTCCAGACGGAAGCGGGATGTTTGTATGGTAAATCTTGAATCGATGGATGACAAAACCACCAGAAACTGGAGGAACCATGAAAACATGGATTTTGGTTTTTAGTTTTTGCATTGTGCTGGGCATTAGTTTTGCCCAGTTTGCGGGTGGTTCGGGCACCGAGTCCGACCCCTGGCAGGTGTCTACCGCAAAACAGTTGGACAAAGTACGGAATTATTTGGGCGAATCCCATGAAGATAAACATTTCATCCAAACTGCGGACATCGATTTAGGTGTGGCACCTTGGAACCAGAGAGAGGGCTGGGCGCCAATAGGATATTGCGGCTATGATGAAAGAGACAGTTATCCCAATAATTATAAGTTTTATGGTCAATACAACGGAGACGGGAAGGTCATTTCCAACCTGTTTATAAACAGACCGGATAAAAGTTTTCAGGGATTATTTGGATATTCCGAAGGACAAATCAAGAATCTGGGACTCAAAGATGTCAATGTTAGTGGGGAAGTATATATAGGTGGCTTGGTGGGAGAAAATTTCGGTGCCATCAGCAATTGCTACATCACAGGCAGTGTTTTTGGAAGAAGTGCTACCGGTGGTTTGGTGGGAGATAATGACGGCACCATGAACAATTGCTACAGCACTTGCAGTGTCAGTGGAAAAGAATTTACCGGTGGCGTGGTCGGGTGGAATCGGGACAGCATTAGTAACTGTTATAGCACTGGCAATGTGAAGGGGGAATGGGCTATTGGCGGCTTGGCCGGGAATAATTGGGAAAGCATTAGCAACTGTTACAGCACTGGCAATGTGAACGGGAAATGGTTTGTCGGCGGCTTGGTGGGAGAAAATGGCGGAACTATTCACAACTGCTTCAGCAGTGGAAATGTGGATGGTGAAGACTATTGCGGGAGCTTGGTGGGAACCAGTGATGGCACCATCATCAACTGCTTCAGCACTGGCAGTGTAGGAGAATAGGATTGTACCTGCGGCTTGTTGGGAGAAAACGAACATGGCCGCGCTGAGAATTGTTTTTGGGATAAACAGAAACCAGTTCCGTCCAGCAGCAAAGGTGGAGCGGGCAGAACGACAAAAGAGATGGTTTATCCTCATGCGGCAAACACATACAGGGGATGGGATTTCCGGAATGTCTGGGTAGAGGATTCAACAGGGAAGATAAATGGAGGTTTGATTAAAATGAAAAATACAGGAAGATGGCAATCACTTTCACGGATTTGGCTCACATTTGGTCTTTGGGCGGCGGGTTTCACCAATACTGTTTTGGCGGCAAAAACTCCCGAAGCGCAAACAGCGGAGGAAGGCATGCCCATCTGGTTGCAGATTCTGCTCCCCATCGGGATTGCCCTGCTCATCTATTTTATTATCCAAGGGTTGGCTCGCAGAAGGAACATGAAAAAGGAAGAAATTGTGTTCCACAAGGAAGTCAGCGGGATGCCGGAATCCTCAAGGAGCGCGCCGCCGCCAGCCCCGAAGCCTGAAAAAGAGGAATGGACTTTTCCCGAGCGGGATGAAAAAACAGGCGAGTCCATCAAACTGCCCAAAGGCGCAAGCTGGGGGATGGTTGTTTTCGCGCTGGCAATCCTCAAAGCCCTCAGTCGCTGTTTACAATAGCTGAACTTTCCACATACAAAAAAAGCGCCTTGAACAAGCGCTAAAATACTGGTGGCGAGACCCAGAATCGAACTGGGGACACAAGGCTTTTCAGGCCTCTGCTCTACCGGCTGAGCTATCTCGCCACAAGCGAAGGCATAAACTTTCGAAGCCGGGATTTTGTCAAGATTTTTATCCGTCAGGTCAGCCGGAAACGGCTTAAAAACGGGGTTTTCATTGGTTTGAATTTTGGATATTGCCTTAAAGTGAGCCTGGTTCCAGCAAGATTCCCTCATCCTGTGTTTGAAGCGCCCTGCCGCGAATCAGCTCCCCCGGAGCCACCGTAGCTGGTGAAAACACACGGATATAATGGTCTGAAAGCCCGCTTGCCAAGCCGTCTGACAGGGTTTCACACACGGCGCGGAGCTCAATCCGCTTTTGGACCAATTTTTGGATATAGCCCTGCTTTTTTTGTTCGCTGAGTTCGGTGAGCAGATTCACGCGGCGGTTTTTTTCGTGATTCGAGATTTGACCCGGCAGTGAAAAAGCGGCTGTGCCTGGTCGACGGGAAAATGTAAAGGCGTGCAAGTATGCCAGTTCCAAGCTTTCAAGCAGACGCAGGGTGGCTTCAAATTCGGCTTCACTTTCGCCGGGAAATCCAGCAATCACATCCAGCCCAATCGCCGCGTTGGGAAAGCTTTGCAAAATTCTATGGATGAGGTTTTGGAATGCCGCCACGTCATAGGATCTGCCCATGCGTTTCAGAACGCTGTCAGAGCCGGATTGGAGCGGTATGTGGAAATGGGGGCAGAGCTTTTCACAGCGGCTGACACGGCGCAAAATATCGGGATGAAATAGCTCCGGCTCGATGGAACTGAGGCGGATAAACTCCAGCCCATCAATCTCTTGCAGGGCTTCCACCACGTCTGCCAAATTGCGGTTTCCATCCTTGTAAAGCCCCAGGTTCACACCGCCCAACACGATTTCACGATAGCCGTTTTGCGCAAAAATCCGGGCTTGTCCCACCACGTCTTCATAGCTGGCGGAGCGGCTGTTTCCACGTCCCAAAGGCACTGCGCAGTAGGCACAGCGAAAGTCGCAGCCATCTTGAATTTTCTGGAAGGCGCGGCTGCGTTCCAACATTCCTTTCACGGGACGGTGATGATAGTTTTCGCAAGCCATGATATCTTGGAAAACATAATCCGCATCTTCCAGCAGGACAGCAATATCCGCTTTATTTTGGTTGTCGGCGATGAGGTCGATGTCTCCCAACTCGCGGATTTCATGGGGAACACGCTGGGCAAAACAGCCGGTCACGACCACTTTCACCCTGGGGTCTTTCTCTTTGTGTGCCAAAGCCTTACGGATGAGATTGCGGCTTTTGAAATCGGTGCGTCCGGTCACAGTGCAGGTGTTAATCACATAAATATCCGCTTCCGAATTGAAGGGCACAAGCTGAACTTTTTCCTGTTCAAAACCCGCGGCAATGGCGGCAGATTCGTAGGCGTTGGTTTTGCAGCCGAGGGTGGCGATGGCAATCCGCTTCATTTTGAAAGCCGGCTCAAAAAAGTGTATATCGCCTGCGCGTAAAGACGGTGTTCCACCTCCAAAACCCGCGCCGCAACTTCATCTGGACAGGCGCAGGCGGAAATATCGGTCTCGTCCTGCAACACGATTTCTCCGTGGTCGTAAATGGGGTCAACCAAATGCACAGTGGCGCCGGAATGTTTTTCCCCGGCCTCAAAAACAGCCTCATGCACCCGCGAGCCATACATACCCTTGCCTCCAAAAGCCGGAAGCAGCGCTGGATGGATGTTCAAAACCGGCACCCCGACGCTCTCCAAAAAAGAGCGGGAAAGCAGCTTCAAATATCCCGCCAGGGCAATCAAATCAATCTTTTCCTGCAGACAAAGCTCCAACAAAGCCTTTTCCCGGGCAGCGGATTCTTTTTGAGCCAAAACGTGGCAGGGGATACCCAGTTCGGCGCAAAGCCGCACCACCGGCGCTTCGGGATGGCAAGCCACTGCAAAGGCTATCTTTATGGGCCAGCCTTCTTCTTCAAAAACCCGGTGCAGGGCGCGCAGATTTGAGCCGCGGCCTTTTCCACCGGTCAAAACCGCTATTTGCCAGGTTTTAGGCGCAGTTCGTTCCATTGCAAATCCGAGATTTCGGATGGCGCGCCGCTCATCAGGTCTGCCGCTTTCAAGCTTTTTGGGAAGGCAATCACATCCCGGATGGATTGGGCGCCAGTCATCAGCATCACCAGTCTGTCGATTCCAGGAGCGATTCCTCCATGTGGCGGTGTGCCATATTTCAAGGCTTCCAAAAAGAAGCCGAAACGCTCCTGAAGCTCTTCCTCACTGAATCCCAGGATGTCGAAAATCTTTTTCTGCAGGTCAAAGCGATGACAGCGGATGCTGCCGGAGGAAAGCTCCATACCGTTGCAAACCAAATCGTAGAGCTGGCCAATGATTTGACCATATTTTTCAGGCTCGTCCAGCCAGGGGATGTGTTCCTCGCGTGGCAGGGAAAACATGTGGTGAGCGGGTTCCCAGCGCTGTTCTTCCTCGTTGTATTCAAAAAGCGGGAAATCCGTAATCCAGGCGAAGGCATAGCTGTCTTTGGGGATAAGTCCCTGCCAGATAGCCACTTCGTTGCGGATGGCAGCCAAAACTTTGGAAGCCATGTTATATGAATCCGCCACGATGGCAAGCAGGTCGCCGGGCTGGGCTTGGCTGAGTTCGATGATTTGTTGGGCTTCCTCATCGCTGAGGAACTTGCTGATGCCTGCTTCCAAGCCGTTTTCAGCAACTTTGGCAAATGCGACACCCTTGCCGCCGTTATGTTTTGCCAGTTCCACCAATTCATCCTGCTGTTTGCGGCTGAATGCGGCTCCGCCGGGGATGGCAACGGCCTTCACCACGCCTTTTTGGTCCAGAGCGCCACGGAAAACTTGGAACTGCGAATCTTTGAGGCTCTCGCTCAGGTCACAGAGTTCCATCCCAAAACGCAGGTCTGGCTTGTCACAGCCAAAGCGTTCCATCGCTTCACGATATGTCAAACGCGGGAAGGGAAGCTGCAGCTCAATCTCCAAAACTTCCTGGAAAAGTGTGGCAAACATGCGCTCCAAAAGCTCGTAAATCTGCTCCTGGGTGGCAAAGCTCATTTCCACATCCAACTGGGTGAATTCCGGCTGCCGGTCTGCGCGCAGGTCTTCGTCACGAAAACATCTGGCAATTTGGAAATAGCGGTCGAAACCGCCAATCATCAGAAGCTGTTTAAACATTTGCGGGGATTGCGGCAAAGCGTAAAATTTACCCGGCTGAACCCGGCTGGGTACGAGATAGTCCCGCGCTCCTTCCGGTGTGCTTTTCATCAGGATGGGCGTTTCGATTTCGTAAAAACCCTCCGCGCAGAGGAAATCCCGGATGGATTTGATAATCCGATGCCGCATCAGGATAATCTTTTGCAGGGCGGGGCGCCGTAAATCCAGATAGCGATATTCCAGGCGCAAATCCTCATCCGCCATGGCCAATTCCGTTGTTTGGATGGGCAGCGGCTGGCTGTCATTTAAGATAACCAGCTCTGTGGCAATGATTTCAATGGCGCCGGTCGCCATGTTTGGGTTCAGGTTATGAGCATCACGCGGTGCCACGGTTCCTCTGAACGCTGCCACATATTCATTGCGCAGCTTTTCCGCTTTGGCAAAAACGTCCGCTGTTTCAGGACGCACCACCACCTGCACCAATCCGCTCACGTCGCGCAGGTCGATGAAAATCAGGCCGCCCAAATCACGACGTTTGTTCACCCAACCCATCACCGTGACGGATTTTCCGGCATCAGGCGCGGCAAGCTGGCCGCAAAGGTGGGTTCTTTGTAAGTTTCCCAGGTTGTCCAACATATTCTTTATACCTTGATTTGATTCATTTGAAAACGTATGATTTTCCCAGAGCTTTGCCACGTTCGAGGTTCACCCGGTGCAGCAAAACCCAGCCCAAAACGAAGAAAATACCCAGTGAAATGATGGCGTAGCTTTGGTTTCCGCTCATCAGGGTAACCTGCCCATAAACGAAGGGGCCGATGACAGAAGAAATCCTTCCCACCAGGGTGTAAAAGCCAAAAAACTCAGCCTGACGGTCCAGCGGAGTAAGGATGGAAAGCATGGTGCGGCTGTTTGCCTGGCTGCTTCCGATGGCAAGTCCTGCCAAAAATCCCAGCGCGTAATATTCCTTGGCGCTGCCGCAGAAAAACGCCCAGACAACCACGCCAATCCACACCAGCAGGGAAAAACTCAGCGAAAAACGCACATTGAATTTGTCCGAAATCCAGCCGAACACCACCGCGCCCAGCGTGGATGTCAGTTGCGCCAGGATGAAAAAGATAATCAGGCTCTGCTCGCCCATCTGGAAACGGCTTTCACCATAGATGGCGGCAAACGCGATAACTGTATAGATGCCAATGTTATAGAAAAAATAGCTCAAGAGGTAGCCCAAAAGGTCGGGCATATTTTTCAAATGCTTCATGGTGAAGGCGATACGCTCGAAAGCCACCTTGAAATAGTTGGTTTTGGGAACCTCGCCCTTCTTTTCTTTCAGCATAAAAAATGTGAGCAGGGAAAAGATGAACATATGCGCCCCAATCATCGGCCAGACCCAGCGGATATTGTTTTTCACCAGCGGAAGCGACACCGCCAACGACACCAAACCGCCGATGTAGCCGAGTCCCCAGCCATATCCAGAGATTTTTCCAATCGTTTCCGGCGTGCTCACTTCCGGCAAAAATGCATCGTAGAAAACCAGCGCGCTGTTGAAGGAGGTGTTGGCGATGATGAAAAGCACCATTCCCAAAATAAAATCACCCGTGCCGGCAAAATAGAGCAGAGCGGTGGCGGCAACAGTGAGCCAGGTGAAACCAAACAGGAATTTCTTTTTGGAACGGGAATAATCCGCCATCGCGCCCAAAATGGGAGCGGCGATTGCAGCCAAAGTCATGGAGATGGAAATCGCCAAAGACCAGTAGTATTCACCACCCTGGGGACGTCCCGCAGCGATGCTTTTGGAAAAAAACACGCTGAAAACCACCGTGACCATCACGGTTACGAAAGATGAATTGGCAAAGTCGTAGAACATCCAGCCAACTGCTGACTTGGATGGTTTCATGAAGCTGTCTCCTCAAAATTTAGGGGTTCCAAGCCAGGCCACTGCGCGGAAAGTTCCTCACGTGGGCTGGCGATGAAAATCTGGTAGCGCTGGTCAACGAAATCCGCAATCCGGCGCGCGTTGGGGGCATCCAATTCCGCTAAAACATCGTCAAAAAGCAGGATGGGGCGGATGCCGGTGAGATTCTCAATCAGGGCTGCCTGGATGAGCCTTAAAACAATGACTGTAATCCGTTTTTGTCCCTGTGAGCCGAAAGTTTTCAGGTTGTATCCATTCAGGCAAAATTCATAATCATCGATGTGGGCGCCGCAAAGCCCGCGCTGGGCGTTTTTTTCCATGGGTTCCAGGCTTGCCACCAGTTCTTCCATCTTTTCCAAGCTGTCGGGATAGCCCTGCTGAGTTTGAGGCCGATAAACAAGCTGGAGGCTTTTAACCGGCTCCAAAACCTCGGGATAGCTCTGCGCCAAAGCTTTGTTCACCTCTGCCAAATAGCGATTTCGATAGTCCAACACTTCCAACAGCAATTCACAAAAACGTCTGTCCCAGCTTTTTTTCACCAGGGGGGCAAAACTGTTTTTCAGGAGGCTGTTTCGCTGTTGAACCACGTGCAGATAATCCCGCAATAATCCAACGTAAGCGGGATAAATTTGAGAAACACAGAGGTCAAAATATTTGCGTCTGGAGCTGGGTGAACCATCCACCAGCATGGTATCATCCGGCGCGGCATACACAACTTTCACGCGTTCATAAAGCTTGCTGAGCTGACGTATGGGGTCACCATCGATTTTGAGAAACTTCCTGCGCTCTCTCCAGGCAATCTGGATTTTCAGTTCCAAGCCGGAATCGTTCAGAAAATCTCCGTTCACCCCAAATTCATCGCTGCCTTTTTTCAAAACTTCATCGTCGCGATGGAAGCGCACGGATTTTCCCAATCCGCAATAGGCAATCGCTTCCAGCAGATTGGTTTTACCAAATCCGTTGGGCGCGATAACCAGGTTTCCCGCCGGATTCAGGCAAAAACTGGCTGTGGCGTAGTTGCGGAAATTCGCCAGATGAAGCTGTTTCAGAACCAATCGTTAAGACCGCAGCGGCATCAAAAGGAAGGTGATTTTTTGATTTTCCGGCTGGGGCTCGTTGTAAATCATCAACGGTTCCTTGGGGCTGCCCAGCTTGATGCAAACCTTTTCTGTATCAATCACATCCAAAATGGAAACCATGAAGCGATAGTTGAAGGAAACCGCTGTTTCCGCGCCCGTGTATTGATATTCTTCCACAAATTCCTTGGCGTCGCCGGTGTCGCGGTTGCTGGTGTTAATCTCAAAATTTTCGGCGCTAATCTCGAAGCGGATGCGGTTGTTATCTTCGGGAGCCACCAAAGCCACACGGCGGATGGATTCCAGCAAACGCTTGCGGGAAACAATCACCTGGTTCGGCAGGTCTGCCATGAAAGCTTTTTGATATTCCGGATATTTTTGGTCGATGATGTTGGAAATAATGGTGAAAGAACCGTAGCTCAACACAATCTTGCTGCGTTCCATCAACACTTTCAGTTCCTTGATGGAGGGGTC
>JAAYKA010000131.1 GCA_012522635.1 Candidatus Cloacimonadota bacterium | reverse complement strand
GCAATGTTTTGGATAAGTTCGATACTGCCCACGGAAGTACCGCCAAATTTCTTTACGATTATCGCCATAGCTTTGCAAAAAATCCGAATTCTTGCCTTCTGTCAAGGCATTTTTTTTCTCCCCTGCGGGTGAATAAGAAAATGAAGGAAAATAAAAGGAGAAAATCCACACTCCATATTAGGACGAGTCTGTTGTTTTTGCTGTCATATTACCCTAAGCCCATGTGTCGTTTAACTTTCGCTTTTGAAACATAAGGGAGACCAAGGGCGGCGGGAAGGAAAGCCTGCCTAAATCGCCTATTCATCACGGTTTAGCTAATCATTTTCCCGGTTTAACCCTTCCTTTTCAAGCTTGTTAACCCTTCCTTGAGCCTGGCTCATGTATGACTCTTTGATGCGTCATGTAGTTGCCATAAAGCCATGGGGATGCTCGGGGGTTATAGCTGACAAACGCATGAGCCAGGGCTTGGCGCGAGCCGGGTTTGAACCGGGAACTTGAACAAATGGATAGCGGTGTTATGAGCAATACCCATCCCGATCTTCTTTTCATAAAAAACCGGCTCCCAGGAGGAAGCCGGTTTATGTTTATAGAGATTAGATGATTACATCACTTCTGCCAGGATTTTGTTCATCATGGCCTTGGAGTCTGCGGGATGCATGTATGAAAGCGGGAAGCCAAAGATATAGCAGCGGCTGTCTCCGCTCACGTTTCTCAGCGAGATGGGCTGATTGTTATAGGTGTTATATTGTTCCTGCGTGGGCGGTGTTTGAGGATAGTCAGTGGGTTTGATGCCCATACGGTAGATAACTTCGGCGGCCAGGCTCTTGGTGGGGAAATAGGTGATGGGTCCCAAACCGTGCTGAGCGTTAACAATGGGGTTGAAGCTGGCTTCATTCGCCGCAGTATATTGCAGTTGAATGTTGGGATAGCCTTCCTGACCAAGAGCTTTTTGGAAGAAAGCCCTGGTTTGGAGTGCGTCACTCATAATACTGGCGGGCGGGTCTTTGTATTCCAAGCCCATATAGCTCACGAAGGTCTTTTGGTTTGCCAGAACAAATGATTGCATGGTGGAGTTCAATTTCGAAGTGGATGAAAGCAGGAAGTTTCCACCCGATCTCAGAAACAGCGTGAGTCCATCGTTTTCGTTCTTCAGGTTACCGGATTCACTGGGATTGTCTGAGTGGTAAATCACCAGTTTGTATTTCTGCAAGTCTGTGGTGGCAAGGTGGCGCAGGCGGAAATCTTCGTAGGTATCTGCGGGAAAGCCGACTCTAGTGCGCTTGATGAATCTTTTGGTGCCAGTGTAATCGGAAAGCATGTTTTGATATCTTTCCAAAACGATGTCGTCAGGAGAGGTGCTGGCGTGGTTCAAGTCGTCGTCGATGACCAGGATACCGCTGCGGTTTTGAGGCTCAATCGGATCATCCAGTCTAAATGTGAAAACAGCCGGTTCGGGGTCAACTTCGCCCTGCAGGTCAACGCAGCGCACTTCAAAAGTGTGTTCGCCACTGGCGAGCGTGGTCAAGACCAGAGATTGTCCCAAAGGCGAGTAGAGCGGGATTCGCAGCCATTCCTTGCCATCGCTGTCGGTAACGTGGGAATTTGCGAATGGGGGATAGTTGTAAGGCTCGCCATCGAGACGGAGGTCGAAGTTGGTGATTTCGCTGAAATAGTTCACGTCTGTGTAGCGGTCCAGCACTGTATCCACTTTTTTATCGTAGGGACTCTCTTTTCCGGGTTCAGGATAGATGGTGTTTCCACTTGCCAAAACAATGCCATATTCGCCTCTCCAGCCCCAACGCAGCCAAACCTTGATGTTTGAGCTATTTATGGCTGTCTTTTTGTTTTCCAGGTCGTTGAAGAAGGGGGTGGCAAAACGTTGCAATCCGCCCACAATGGTGAAGGGCAGGATTTCGGGAGTGGATTCGTCCGCGTAGTCGATGAAGTGGTTGTGCCCCAGAGCGTACACACGTTGCGGGTAAATCAAAGTTTTAGGAGCGAAACCGGTCTTCACGGCGAAGAAAAGCAGGGAGTTTCTGGTCTCTTCAGAAACCACTCCGGAAAGGTCATAAGCTCGTGATTCAATCCTCGTGAGGGTTTTGGTTGTTCCGTTCTGAACGTCGAAAGTCAACGCCGGGTCTGTGTGACGGGTGATCAGATATTCATCCATATGTGAATCGTGGTTGGAACTCTGGGTGTCAATCCAATCCGTTGAAGTTCCGGCAATCACCGTGCTGTCGGCGGGGTTAATCTTCATCATCTTGAATTCAAATTTGTAGGGGCTGGAGTCGATGAAGGGATCGGTGTCGGTCATGGTGAATTTGAGCCTGAGGCCGCTTCCCACCACGCCACCATTTGGATTGCCTTTTGTGGTGCTCACGATACAAGTGGGGCGATCAGATGATGCCTTGAATTGACGCCAGGCAACACTGCGCTTGGGGTAGTCAGGAGACACGGGGGTGAGACCTCCGCGGTTGTCCACGGCAATCACTTCAAAGGTGCTTTTTGTGGAGAGCGGGTTGCCATTATCGTCGGCGGCAGGGAAGTTTATCACAGCGTATTTGGCTGTTGTCCAAATGGATTTGGCAGCTTGGGGATCGTCCAGAGACAGACTTTGGTCTGCACCTGGTTTATAGTGCAAAACCCAGCCGATGCCGAAGCGGTCAATCACTTCTTGGGGCGTGTCTTCACCGGTCATATCCACATAGTGGTTTCCGGGTGTGGCGATGGGGTTGCCGTCTTCGTCTTTCACGCGATACGCAAAACCTGTGATAACTCCATCAGGGTCTGTGGCATGCCAGAAGATCTTTTGCTGAAACAGAAATTCTGTATCGGCAAAATCCGCCAGCAATTCGCTGTCATCAAAGCCTTCGTAGGAAGTGATGACGATGTTTGGTTCTTGGTTTGCAAATTTTTCTCCAAATTTGCCGCAGCCGGTCAGTGCCAGCGACGTCAATACCATTAATATCAACAGTTTCAAGAGCCTTGTTGTTTTGTCAGGCATCGTTCCTCCCATATCTGTTCGGATATTTTCATTCTATTATTCCTCAAAAATCAAGTCGAGAAAATCGTCAATGTTTTTGTTTGTACCCTTGGCGGCAAGGCTTGCTTTCAAGAGGTTTAAAAAGAGCAGCGAGGTGGTCACTGTTCCGATTCCTCCGGGCACGGGTGTGATCGCCAAGGCTTTGTCAAAACAAGAGTTATAATCAATGTCTCCCACATATCCCACGCTGCCATCCGGTTTTGTAATCTCATTTATACCCACGTCGATGAGCACGGCATTTTTTTTAATCATGTCCGCTTTTACAAATTCTGGACGGCCAATGGCTGCCACAACGATATCGGCTGTTTGGATCATTTCGCTCAAGTTTTGGGTTCGTGAATGACAGACCGTGACGGTGGCATCCGCCCAGGTTTTTTTCCAAAGCAACATATTTGCCAAAGGTTTGCCCACAATGGAGCTGCGCCCGATGATGAGGACGTGTTTACCCTGGAGGGGAATATTGTAGTGTCTCAGAGTGCAAAGCACCGCCGTGGGGGTGCAGGGCAGCAGTGAATCCAGAGAAAGGATGATTTTCCCCAGATTCATGGGGTTTAGCGAATCGATGTCTTTGCAGGGATCAATCCAAGTGCCGGCTTCTGCATCGGGGATGTGGGCTGGAAGAGGTTTTTGCAACATGATGCCGTGGATCTGGGGGTCATTATTGGCTTCTTCAATCACGGCTCTCAGTTCCTGCGCGTCCAGATCAGCGGGAAGGTTTTTCAATTCAACCTTGCAGCCCAGTTTGGCGCCAGTGGAAATAATGTTTTGCACGTAGTAGGCGGAAGCGGCGTCGCCACCGGGTTGGAGGAGGAGCATGGACGGTTCGAGCCCATGTTCCGCGATTATTTCCTTAATCTTTTTTCGAATTCGGGAACCGATAGGTTTTCCCTTCAGGATTTTTTCCATCTATTGTCCTTCGATTGCTGCTTTAAAATTGTTTGAACGGCGGATCCGTTGGATTTTCAAGGCTTTACCCGTTTGAGGATCAATCTCCAGATAAACGGCGTTCACCTGGAGGCCGCGGTCGGAGCTTTCATAGCGCTGGGGCAAGCCGAGGCGAAACTTTTCCAGAATTATCTCTTTTTTTACCCCGATCACGCTGTCATGGGCGCCGGTCATGCCGACATCTGTGATGTAAGCCGTGCCGCCGGGAAGGATTTCCTCGTCGGCGGTTTGTACGTGGGTGTGGGTGCCTAAAACAGCGGAGACGCGCCCGTCAGAGAACCAACCCAAAGCCCTTTTTTCGGCAGTGGATTCGGCGTGGATGTCTATGATTATGGGGCTGTTTTCGCGGTTGGGATTGGTTTTAAACCATGATTCCAAAAGAGTGAAAGGTGAATCGGCGGGAGGCATGAAAATTTGTCCGCAAAAAGATAGGACGCGGATTTCTTTCTCATCTTTCACCAGGCGGCAGCAAAGGTTGCCAGGCGCGCTGGGAGGAAAGTTCATGGGCCGCACTATGTTGGCTGTGTTTTTTATGAATTCCCAGGATTCAGGCCTGTCCCAGAGGTGGTTTCCGCCTGTAACAACGTCCACACCATCCTTGAACAGCGACTTGAGGGTTTTTTCAGTCAGGCCGCGGCCATCGGCGATGTTTTCGCCATTAACGATGATAAAATCCGGGGAAAATTCTTTTTTCAATTCCGGCATTAGGGCCGAAAAGACCTGTCGGCCGGGTTTGCCGTAGATATCGCCAAAAAACAGAAGACGTATCATTTGGCCATTGCAATCTGCCGGGTTTCACGGATCACGGTGACCTTGATTTGTCCGGGATATTGCACTTCTTTCTCGATTTGGGCGGCTATTTCGGTGGCTAAAAGCGCGGTTTGAGCGTCTTCCACAATGCTGGGTTCAACGATGATGCGCAGTTCGCGTCCCGCTTGGATGGCATAGGATTTGTTCACGCCGTCCACGGAGTTTGCTATTTCCTCCAGCTTTGCGAGGCGCTGCATGTAGGTTTCCAACATTTCTCTCCGGGCACCAGGTCGGGCTCCGGAAATGGCGTCTGAAGCCTGAACCAACGCGGCATACACGGATGTGGCTTCCACTTCTTCATGGTGGGCTTCGATGGCGTTCACGATGATTTTGCTTTCGCCGTTTTTGCGCGCCACGTTTGCTCCAATGATGGCGTGGGTGCCGTCAAATTCATGATCCATGGCTTTTCCAATGTCGTGAAGAAGCCCCGCGCGGCGAGCCACGTCCTGGTCCAAGCCAAGTTCGGCGGCCAGTATTCCGCAAATCCAAGCCGCTTCCAGAGAATGATTGAGCACGTTTTGACCATAGGAAGTGCGATAATGCAGGCGTCCCAGGATTTTTATCAGGTTTCCGGAGATATTGTGGATATTCGTTTCCAAAACCGCTTTTTCACCCAGTTTCACCAGGTTGTTATCCATTTCCTTGGTGGTTTTGTTGATCACGTCTTCGATGCGTCCGGGGTGGATGCGTCCATCGGATATAAGTTTTTCGAGGGAAAGTCTGGCGATTTCACGTCTCACGGGATCGAAACAGGAGAGAACCACCGCTTCTGGGGTATCGTCGATGATGAGATCAACCCCCGTGGCTTTTTCAAAGGTGCGGATGTTGCGTCCTTCGCGGCCAATGATGCGTCCCTTCATCTCATCGGAGGGGAGGGAGACCACGGAGACGGTGGTCTCGGAAACGTGGTCAACCGCGAGGCGCTGGATGGCGGTGGAAAGAATCTCCGCCGCTTTTTTGGAGGTGTCCAATTTGATTTGTTCGATGGTGAGTTTGGCATCGGTTGCCGCCACCTGTCTGGCTTGAGCGATCAGCTCTTCACGCAAAACCTTCAAAGCTTCTTCGCGGCTGAGCCCGGAAATCTCGGAAAGTTTGTCGTGTTGAAGACCGATGAGCTTTTCCACTTCCTGGTTTTTCTTGCCAATCTCGTCTTCCTTGTGTTTCAGCTTTCTTTCCTGGTCGGAGATTTTGGCTTCTTTTTTATCCATGGCGTCTAGACGTTTGTCCAGGCTGCCAATTCGTTCGTTATATTTCTTTTCCTGGAAGCGCAGTTCTTTTTGCCGTTCCTTGATTTCGTCTTCCATCACCTTTTTCTGCCCGAACCATTCGTCTCTGGCTTCCAAAAGCGCGGCTTTTTTTGCGGTTTCTATTTCTGTTTTGGCAGCTTCCCGAAGTTCCTGGGCCACTTCCTTGGCTTGAGAGATGAGCCTGAAAGAGCTGTTGCGCTTGATCAGGTAGATCACCAAAGCCAGCAGGAATCCCAGCACCAGCCCAGCCGCCGCCAATATCCATTTATCCATTTTTTGTATCCTTTAAAATCTATTCAGGCGGGTTGTTGAGGCCCGGCCGTTGTAAAGATATGCCCGCGTGAACCGTGTATGCTTGTCCTCGAAAAGCCAAGCATAAGGTGGGCACCTACCTTGTGGGCTTTGTGGATCCGGAACTTGCCGGCCTGCACGCCACCCATGGCTCGGTTCCCTGTTCTTCAGTAGCTTTTGTGCAATCCATATCACGAATTCCGCAGGCAAAAATTCAAAGGTCCTCCACAAGGGTTCCCACCATCTGATTGAGGCGTTCAAGCTCTTTCTCAGAACTGGCGGAATTGTTTTGCAAGGACTTTAGTTCGCTGTGTTTTTTCAGCAGAAGCAACAGTAAAAGTTTGGGAAAATCGAGGTTTTCGTAAAGCTCGCTCAGTTGCCGCAATTCTTCATCAATCGCTTTGGCAAAATCCTGAAGCTCTTTGGGCTTGTCAGTGCGCAAGTGGAATTTGCGCCCGAAGATCTCGATATCCACAGATTTCATTATATTTCCATTTGATCCAAATCGGGAAGGAGACTGTCGATTTGTTCAATGGCCTCGCTGGCAATGTCTTCAAACCCTGAAACCGTGTCTTGCAGCGCTTGATATTTAACGTTCAGTTCCGAAAGTTCCTGTTCCAATTCCCTGATTTTGTCGGCGTTTCCGCTGCTGCTTTGCCGTATATTTTCCACTTGGGCCATCAACTGGCTGTTTTCTTCTCTCAGGGTTTCGTTTTGTTTTTCCAGTTTTACCAGCTGTTTTTTGTCTTCCGTATATTGGGAGATCAGTTTTTGTATCTTATCTTGCAAGCTTGTGGCTTGTGTTTCCATTGGTTTACCTCATTTTTATCTGCCAGGTGCAGGAAAGCATTTCCCTCACCGATGCAAGAAGTTCATCCACGCGCTCATCTGTCAATGTTTTTTCGCGATCCTGAAGCCTCAGGCGCAAAGAAACGCTGCGGAAGCCTTGTGGGATGTGCTCTCCAAGGTATTGATCAAAAATCTGAACCTGGGAAATCAGTTCCGGCGCAATCGCTTTGATGGCGTCCTTGATTTCAGAATAGGGGACAGAAGTTTGGATGACGAAAGAAAGATCGCGTGTGACACCCGGATAGCGTGGCAATTCGTGGAAAACCATTTCCCGTTTCCGGGTTAATTCGGCGATGAGATCGATATCCAATTCAATCACCCAGATTTCCTGTTTCAGGATGCCCAGGTCGATGTCGAAGTTTTCAGCTGTTTGGGTTTTCAAACGTCCAAAAGAAGCGAAAACCTTGCCATCGTTCATCCAGGCGAGGTTATCGCCCTCTGCCAGCCAGGGTTGCGGATGCTCTTTCGTCTGCGTGGCGGGAAGTCCAAGACTTTGCAGGAGGCCTTCCACCATTCCTTTAACGTGCCACAGACCAATGGCTTCGCTCTTTTGAAGCCAATGTTCAGGTTGGGTGTTTCCAGTTAAGGCAGCGTTTAAAACCAGCCTTTCCTGGATTTCTCCCTCTTCATTATAATAGAGCTTGCCGATTTCCATCAATTTCAGGTCGCGTTCACCGTGGTGAAGATTGTAGCGCAGGTTTTCCAAAAGTTGAGGCAAAAGCGAAATCCTCATCACGGATTGATTGCTGCTCTGGGGATTCACCAGCTTCAAAAGCCTGTCTTTTATTTCTTCAGGGGAAAATCCCAGCGCTTCATATTGCGCGGGATCGCTGAAGCTGTGGTTCAAAGCCTCGTGAAAAGCGGTCTGCACGAACCAATCCTCAATCCTTCTGCGAGTTTTGAAGGCGTGGTGATCCATAATGCCTGAAATGGCTGTTTTGCTGGGAATGCGTTCATAGCCTGCCAGGCGTGCCAGCTCTTCCAAAAGATCCGCTTCGCGTGTGAGGTCAACCCTGCGATGGGGAATTTGGAAAACCAAGCCGTTGGCGTCGCTTTTTTCCAGGTTACAGCCTAAAGCCGCCAGATATCTTACGATTTCCTCTTCGGAAAGTCGGTAGCCAATCAGCTCTTCAAAACGCTGCGGACGAAGCACGAGGAGGCGCGGCTCCGGAACATGCGGAAAGGCGTCGTAAAGCTCTTCGCAAAGCCTTCCGCCCGCAGTTTCCAAGATAAGTTCAACAGCCCGGTCGCTCACTGTTTCTGCCGCGAAGGGGCTCAGTTGACGCTCAAAACGGTAGGAAGAATCGGTGGAAATCTTATGCTTTGTGGAACTGGCGCGAACCGTGGTGGCTTGAAAACAAGCCGATTCCAACACAATTCTGCGCGTGTTTTCATTGATGGAAGTTTTCATTCCGCCCATCACACCCGCCAAAGCCGATGCGTCTTTTCCGTCCGCGATTACCAGGTCGGCTTCATCCAGCTCAATGTTTTTGCCATCCAAGGCTTCAAAAGCCTCATTAGGCCGTGCCTTGCGTACAACCACGGCGGGATGGCCGTCTTGTGTGGAAAGCGGCAGAAGCTTGTCGTAATCGAAGGCATGCAGGGGTTGTCCCTGCTCAAACATCACAAAGTTTGTTACGTCAACGATGTTGTTGATGGGGCGTAAACCACTCTTAATCAGCGCTGTTTTCAACCATTGCGGGGACTGGGCGACCTTCACACCATCCAAAAGCCGTGCTGTGTAACGCGGGCATTTTTCGGCGTCTTCCAACACCAGCTTCAAATCCATCCCACAATCTTTTTCACCCTCAAACCTTTTGATGGAAGGCTCTTTGAGGGGAAGGTTCAATGAGGCGGAAAGATCCCTGGCAATGCCGATATAGCCTAAAAGGTCGGGTCTGTTTGGCGTGATTTCCAGTTCCAGAATCGTGTCTGGAAGTTCGTAAATTTCATTCACGCTGATGCCCACAGGTGTGTCGGAGGAGAATTCAACGATTCCGGCGTGGTTGTCTGAAACTCCCAATTCCCGCTCGGAAGCAAGCATACCGTGGGATTCCACTCCACGCAGTTTGGCGGATTTGATGGTGAAATCGCCCAGTTTCGTTCCTGGCAGAGCCAGAGCGGAAACCATGCCTTCCCGACAGTTCGGTGCTCCACAAACCACCTGTACCGGCTCTTCGCCACCGTGGTCAACCATACACTTTGTGAGGTGATTCGAATCCGGAACCGGTTCCGCGCTCAAAATCTTGGCGCTCACCACTGTGGGCGGAAGCTGTGGAATTTCTTTAATAGCCTCAACCTCAATTCCGCTGAAGGTGAGGGTGTGAACCAACTGTTCCAAGTCGGCGGGAAGCTCAATATAGCGGCCAAGCTGGCGGCATGAAATAATCATAAAGACTCCCCGCTGAATTGACGCAACATGCGCACATCGTTTTCAAACAGGATGCGCATATCGGGAATGTTATATTTCAACATGGCGATGCGTTCGATGCCCATTCCCAGTGCAAATCCACTCCATATTTCAGGGTCGATCCCCAGGTTTTTCAAAACGGTGGGGTCAACCATTCCAGCGCCGCCAAGCTCTAGCCAGCCGGAGTTTTTACAGATCCGGCAGCCTTGTCCCCGGCAGGAAACACAGCTTATATCCATTTCCGCGCTGGGCTCTGTGAAGGGGAAAAAGTGTGGGCGGATGCGCGAACGCATGCCCGTTCCAAACATCAGTTGGGCAAAGTTTTGCAGGGTATCCTTCAGGTCTGCCATGCTGATGTGTTTATCCACAGCCAGTGCCTCCACTTGGTGGAAAACCGGCGAGTGTGAAGGATCGGGTTTGTCGTTGCGATAACACCTTCCCGGCGAAATAATCCGAATTGGCGGCGCAAACTGCTCCATGGTTCTCACCTGAACGGTGGAGGTTTGGGTTCTCAGCAAGCGTCCGTTTTCCAGGTAGAATGTGTCCGCCAGGTTTCGAGACGGGTGGTCGGGTGGAGTGTTCAGGGCGTCAAAATTGTGGAATTCATCCTCAATATCCGGTCCTTCAGCGATTTCAAAACCCATCGCCATAAAGATATCTTCAATCTCACGGCGGACCACAGTCAGCGGATGCAGTGAACCACGGCTGGGGCTGATTCCCGGCAGGCTCAAATCGTGAGCCTTGCTGGCATCCTGCTGTTGGCGCTGTTGCTCTTTCAGCTCAGTTTCGCGCTGGGCAAGCAATTTTTCCAGCTCTTGGCGCAGCTCATTTATCATTTGCCCGAACGCGGGTTTTTCAGCGTCGGGAAGCTCTTTCAGCTTCAGGTAGAGGCTGCTCACCAGGCTTTTTTTGCCCAAAAATTGCGCCCTGGCGTTCAGGATGTCATTATTCGTTTGGCAGGCGGCGATGGCCGTTTGGGCTTGCTGGGCCGCTTCCCTCAATTGGTTTTGCACACTTTTTCCTTGTCCTGAAAATGGTTTGCGTGCTCCGGTTTGGAGCGAACCTTGGTTTAGCCTTTGGCGATTTCAACCAGCTTCGCGAAAGCTTCGCTGTCATGCCAGGCAAGATGGGCCAAAGCTTTACGGTTTATCTCGATATTTGCTTTATGCAGGCCGTTTATGAAGCGGCTGTAGCTCATGTCGTTGTTTCTGCAGGCGGCGTTGATGCGTGTGATCCACAGACTGCGGAAGTTTCTTTTTTTCTGTTTGCGATGCGCGAAGGCAAAGGCCATTCCTCTTTCATAGGTTTGACGCGCTATACGGTAGTTGGTACCACGGCGGCCAAAATATCCGCGAGCGGCCAACATATATTTTTTCTTTCTGCGATGTGATGCAACGTTATTTGTTGATCTTGGCATTTTTCTCTCCCCTAATTTTTTCCCAACATGCGGTTGATTCTTCTTTCGTCGCAAGCGCGGACGATGGCACTGCCACGCAGGTTGCGTTTAAGTTTGGGTGTTTTTTTAGTTTTGATGTGCGCGGATTTTGCGTGGTGGCGCACAATCTTGCCTGTGCCGGTTATTTTGAACCGCTTTTTGGCGGAACGGCTTGTTTTAATTTTTGGCATTATTATTTCTCCTTTGGAGTATTCAAAAAATCTATGGATGCGCGGTCTGACGCCTGAACTCAGGATTCCATTTGTTCAGCTTCGGATGCGGCTTCGGGCTGAACGGTTTCGTCCAGCTTTTCCAGAATCCGGTCGATGTCTTTTTTGGGGCTCATAATCATGGAAAGAAGGTTTCTCTCCGAAACGGGCTCGCTATCCACATCGGCCAGATATGATAAATCGTTTTTCAGTTTTTCCAGAACGTTGAAGCCAAGCTCTTTGTGTGCCATTTGGCGACCACGGAAACGAACGGTGAATTTCACCTTGTTATGTTGGCGGAAAAACTTGATCGCGTTGTTTTTCTTAAAATTATAATCGTGTTCTTCGGTATTGGGCCCGAACTTGATCTCTTTGACCTCGACCTCATGCTGTTTCTTACGGGCTTCCCGGGCCTTTTTTTCTTTTTGGAAATAGTATTTTCCAAAGTCCATGATGCGGCAAACCGGGGGATCTGCGCTGGGGGAAATCTCCACCAGATCAAGATCCAAATCTTCGGCCTTCATGATGGCTTCCCTTAAAGGCAAAATGCCGATCTGTTTACCTTCGGGGTCAATCACGCGCACTCTGGCCGCGGTGATCTGTTCGTTAATCCTTTCCTTCGGCACAACCTCTTTTAGGCGGGCCTTTCCACGTTTGATCCGAATTATTGGAACCTCCTTCTTACCACAAATAAAAAAAGGCGGATAAAATCCGCCTGCTTCATGGTAATATCGTATCCATATTTATTTTATTCTCAAGGCCTTACGTGCACGGAAGCAGTAAGGCAGAAGCAAGCAGCTCCATTTTCAAACCAGTATTTGTGCCACCTGTTTTTTGTCAATGCTTTGTTTCGCTGATTGTTGCTATTTCAGAATATCCGTCTCCACAAAACCTTGGCTTAAACACAAACCAGCCTCAGAACCCCGGGCTGCCAACAGTTGTCTCATATATTATGGAACGAGTCTGTTGAAATATACAGGTGTCAGCCCTAAGTCTATGTGTCGCATATGATTGCTTTAGAAACATAAGGAATACTATAGGCAGGGAACAGGATAGAACCTCGCAATCAACACGAAATATCTGTGGGACACATCATGATGATTTACTCTAAACCAATGCAAATGTGTTGATTACGATGGGCGGTTCGAATAATTTGGATGTTTTCATTCAATCTTTCTGGAGTTGGGATTGAGGTCAAACAAAATGTCTCAAATTCACACGGAGATTGCTTCATCTCTGTTTGTAATTTCAGTCATTCCAACGCTGTCATTTACTCGAAATCTGTGTTTTTCCAAAAAAAGCGTTTGACAACAATGGCGTTAGAAAAAAAATGGATTGTTCATGGCCAAATTGACGGTCGGAAACAAGAATTGCTTTGATTATATATAGAAAAACGAGGATCGTGATGAAAGAATACAAACTCTCCAAACTGCGAAATCTCCTGATGATGGGAGCGAGCGGTTCTGGGAAAACCACCCTTGCGGAACAGATATTTCATTTGACACACACCACCAGCCGTTTGGGCAAAGTGGACGAGGGCAACACTGTGATGGACTTTGATTCCGAAGAAATCGCGAAAAAAAGTTCGCTGAGCTTGAGCCTGGGCTTTTTGAACCATAAAGACCACAAAATTAACCTTTTGGATTCACCCGGCACCCCCGATTTCATTGGTGACGCCATCGTTGCCATTCCGTCGGTGGAAAACGTAATTTTGGTGGCAAACGCCACTGGCGGCTTGGAAGTGGGACTGGAGCTTGCCATCGAGCAGGTGGAACGTAAAAAAGTGGGCAAAGTGGTGGTGGTGAACCGCATGGACAACGAACACGCGGATTTTTTCAAAACCATCGAAGCCATTCATGAAAATACAGAACTGAACCCCACACCCATACATCTTCCCATCGGCCGTGAAGGCGGTTTTGAAGGCGTTGTGGACATCATCCGCCAAAAAGCCATCCGACCTTCCGGGGAAAGTGAGGTTCCCGCCGATATGCAAGGCGCCGTGGAAGACGCGCGTCTGCAATTGATGGAAGCAGTTGCCGAAACAGACGAAACACTGTTGGACAGCTTTTTGGAAAACATGGAACTGAGCGAAGAACAGCTTATGGGCGGCTTGAAAAAAGCCATCGCCAATGGTGATATTTGCCCCGCTTTTTGCTGTTCCGCTGCCACGGGAGTAGGTGTGATGGCGTTTGTGGACGCCGTTTGCGATTATCTTCCCTCTCCGGAAAATGCCAACCCCATGCAGGTTTTGAAGGGTGGGGAACCCGGCGAATTTGTGGCCTCACCTGACGGCGAGCTGTTGGGTTATGTTTTCAAACTTTACGCGGACCCCAATATGGGTGAATACGCCTACGTGAGGATTTTTTCTGGCATCCTGAAATCCGGCATGGATTTTTATATTCCCGAAAAAGACGCCAAAGACAAGGCCGGCAACATGTATTATATGTTGGGCAAAAACCGCCACGACACCTCGGAAATCCGGGCTGGCGAGATTGGCGCGCTGGTGAAGCTGAAAAACACTCGTACCCTGGATTCCATCGCCGCTATTGGCAGCAAACTGAGCCTGCCTTTGCCGGAGCTTCCCACTGCCACATATTGGCAAACCATCCGCGCGGCGAACCAATCCGACGAAGATAAAATCGGAACCGCCCTGCAAAGAGTTATTGCTGAAGACCCAACCATTCGCTATGAATTGAACGCCGAAACCCACGAAAACGTGATTTCAGGAATGGGTGAACAGCAGCTTCAACTGGTTGTTAAAAAACTTAAAAACCGTTATAAAGTGGATTCCGTGATGAAGGAACCCCGTATTCCATATAAAGAAACCATCACCGGCAGCGGCGAATCTCAATATCGCCACAAAAAACAATCCGGCGGACGCGGCCAATATGGCGAAGTTTATTTCCGCATCAAACCCACCGAGCGTGGGGAAGGATTCCAATTCATCAACGCCATCGTGGGCGGCGTGATTCCCTCAAACTTCATCCCAGCCATCGAAAAAGGCTTGGTTGAAACCATGGAGAAGGGCATCATCGCTGGCTATAATGTTGTGGATATTGCCGTTGAGGTTTACTATGGCAGCTACCACGATGTGGACAGCTCTGAAATGGCTTTCAAGATTGCCGCCTCCATGGCCTTGAAGGAAGGGTTTAAAAATTGCCGTCCCATCCTCCTGGAACCCATTCACGAGCTCACAATCATCGTTCCAAGTGAATATATGGGCGACGTGATGGGCGATATCAGCACCCGCCGCGGACGCATCATGGGAATGGAACAGCGCGGCAAAAAGCAATATCTGAACGCCCAGATGCCGGTTGCCGAGATGTATTTTTACTATCCCGCCCTGAAATCATTCACCCAGGGCAGGGGGCGTTTCACGCAAAAATTCTCTCACTATGAGAAGGTTCCTGACGAAGTGGCGGCAAAAGTGATCGCCGCCTGGCAGGATTCCGACGCATAAGATAAAGCCCTGCAGTTCAGCAGGTTTCAGATTCCGGGGGAGGCCGATTTAACAGCCTCCCCCTTTTTTCTTGACATTTTTCCGAGTGTATGAGATTCTGACACAAGTAAGGAATCAATGCAAAAAAATAAGAAATATAGAGGTGTTTATGTCAGGACACAATAAATGGAGTTCCATCAAACACAAGAAGGGAGCCGCTGACGCAAAACGCGGCAAGCTCTTCACCCGCATCGCCAAAGAGATAATTCTGGCCGCCAGAGATGGCGGAGGGGATCCCGAAACCAATCCCAGGCTTCGCACCGCCATGTTGACTGCCAGAGCCGCAAACATGCCCCGAGACAACATTGATCGCGCCATAAAACGTGGCACGGGAGAAATTGAAGGCGCCACCTATGAGGAAATCGTCTATGAAGGCTACGGCCACAACGGAGTGGGCATCGTGTTGGAGGTTATGACCGACAACAAAAACCGCACCGTCTCCGAAATCAGACATGCTTTTTCCAAATATGGCGGAAACCTGGCAGAAAGCGGCGCGGTTGCTTGGAATTTTGACATCAAGGGTTATTTCAGCGTTCCTGCTGAAGGACTTGACGAAGATGAATTCATGATGCAAGCCCTCGAAGCCGGAGCTGAAGACATCGAATTGAACGATGACCAATTCGATATCTACACCGCCGCGGACGAATTTCACGCGGTTTTGGGAGAATTTGAAAAACTGGGGCTGCCAGTGGAAAACGCCGAACTGACCCGGGTTCCAAAAAACACTATCAACGCGGACGACGTTGCCGCAAAGCTCCTCCGCCTCATTGATATGCTGGAGGAACTGGACGACGTACAAAAGGTATATGCGAATTTTGAGGTTTCCGACGAAGTGTTGGAAGCCCTCAGCCAGGAACAGTGATCATTCTGGGCATAGATCCCGGAAGCCGCTATTGCGGATATGGCCTCTTGGAACTGGACGGACGCCGGATTAGCGGTGCAGGTTGCGATGTGCTTGACCTCACTGGCCAAAAAGAGCTTCCCGCCCGGCTGGATTTGCTTTTCAACGCCATCAACGATGTTTTGGAAGAATACAAACCCGATGTGGCGGTGGTGGAAAGCATGTTTTTTCACAAGCATATCCGTAGCGTGTTCACTCTTGGCCACGCGCGCGGGGTGATTTTGCTCACTCTTGCCAGACACGGGGTTCCGATTGTGGAATACAGTCCCCGCGAGGTGAAAAAGGCGGTGGTGGGCAATGGAAATGCCTCCAAAGAACAGGTGCGCTATATGGTTAACCAACTTTTGAAGCTGAAATCTCCCCCCAAAAGAGACGACGCTTACGACGCGCTGGGCTTGGCGCTTTGCCATCATCATAGGATTAAATTTCAATAATGATACATTCCATCAAGGGAATCCTCCTCCACAAAGACCCGGTCAACGCCGTTCTGGAAACAGCTTCCGGGCTTTCCTACGAACTTCTCATCCCCATCAGCACCTTCGAGCTTTTGCCATCTTTGGGGGAAAGCTGCCAGCTTTTCACCCATCTCCATGTTTCCCAGGACGATATCCGCCTCTTCGGCTTTGCCAGCGAGGGAGAACGTGAACTTTACAGACAACTGAACCGCGTTTCCGGAATTGGACCCAAAACGGCGCTTTCCATCATTTCCACCCTGCCGATTGCAACCTTTGTGAAAGCCATCGAACGCGACGAAACCGCCATCCTCACAAAGATTCCGGGGATTGGGATGAAAAGCGCGCAACGTTTGATTATTGAATTGAAGGGAAAGCTGCGCCACATTTTGGATATCGCCGAACCGGGCGGACCGGATTTGCCCTCCTCCAAAGCCGACGAAGTGGAAAGCGCGTTGCAAACCCTTGGTTTTAACGCCAGGGAAGTGAGGCAGGAACTTAGTTTGATGGGCGAGGAAGCCCAAGCCTTGAACGCCGAACAGCTCATCAAAGAGGTAATCCGTCGCCTCTACCAAAGAAGCAAATAAAATGTTGAGAACCCAGGCTTACCAAACCATTCTTAAAGTCTTGAAAGACAACGCTTTTTCGGACACGCTTCTGCACCAAAAAGCCAAACGCCTGAAAAGCAACCGGGAAAACCTGGCGCTTTTTTACAACATGGTGAAGGGCGTGGTGAAGCTGAAGGGCAAGCTGGACTATATTCTCTCCCAATATGCTGACCCGGTGAAGTTTAAAACCACCGATCTCAAAATCAAGGTTTGGCTCTACCTGGGGCTCTACCAGCTTCTGTATCTGGATTCCATCCCCGCCCATGCCGCCATCAACGAAACTGTGGAACTGGCAAAAAACATGCTGGGCGACAAGGTTGGCGATTTTGTAAATGCCGTCCTGCGTGCCTGGCAGAGGAATCCAGAAGTCACCTGGCCCAGCGACCCGGTTGAACGCATCGCCAGCGAACATTCCTATCCGCCTGGATTGATTAAGGATTGGATTGAACTTTGGGGCGAGGAAGACGCAGAATATCTCGCCATTTGGTTCAACGAAAACCCAACCCTCCACCTGCGCGTGAACCAGGTTGCCACCACCCCACAAAAGCTAATTCAATATTTTGCGAAGCGGGACACCGTTTTAACACCTTCGCAGGTGGGTAAGATGAGCCTGTTGGCAGATGCAGCGGAAACGGTTTTGGACGATGTCGCTTTTTCGGAAGGCTATTATTCCGTGCAGGACACATCCTCGGCTTTGGTGGTGGAACTGCTTGACCCGCAAAAGGATGACAATATCCTGGATCTTTTCGCCGCGCCCGGCGGAAAGTGTACCTACATCGCGGAAATCATGCAAAACACCGGTGAAATCGTGGCGGTGGATAAAATCCCCAGCAAGATGAAACTGCTCAAACAAGCCGCCAACCGGCTTCAGCTTACAAACATCAAAATGGTGGTGAGCGACGCTTTCAAATATGGACCCGTGGCTCCTGCCTACGACCGGGTTTTGGTGGACGCTCCCTGTTCCGGCTGGGGTGTTTTTGGGCGCAAAGCCGATTTGCGTTGGCAGGCGCGGCACGACATTCCCCAGCTCATCAAACTTCAGGAGCGAGCCTTGGAAACAGCGGCGAATTTTGTTCGTCCCGATGGTATAATGGTCTATTCCACTTGCACTATGAATCCTGAGGAAAACCAGCGTCAGGTTGAAAAATTCCTTGCCCGGAATCCACGCTTCAGTTTGTTGGACGCTTCAAAGTATATTCCCAAGGACATGGTTTCCGACAAAATGTTTCGCAGCCTGCCTTTCCGTCATAATATGGATGGCGCCTTCGCTGCCAAAATGAAAAAAAGGAGTTAGAGAACATTGCCCAGCGAGAAAACGACTAAAATCTGGCTCAGCATCGGTATCGGCGCGGGAATCATTTTCCTAACCGCCTTTTTGACCAGCCAGGTGATTTTTCCCTTTATTTTCCGTTCCCCTAAAGAGCTTGAGGTTCCAAACCTGATTGGAAAAAGCTTTGCCGATGCGCGTAGAAGCTTGGAAAACATGGGCATTCACGCCGTGGTGAAGGATTCCATCTGGAGCGAAACCGAGAGGGTGGGCACCATTTTGGAACAAGAGCCCGCGCCCGGGGGAATGCTGCGTTCGGAAGGAACCATCTACGTTCGTGTGAGCCGCGGTTCCCAGCAGGTTGGTGTTCCCTCCGTAATCGGACAAAGCTATCATGAGGCCTACTATTTGCTTTTAAATGCCGGCTTGAAAGGCGTTGTGCGTGATTCGCTCTATTCCGGCAGCTACATCGCGAACACGGTTATCCGCTGCCATCCTGAATCCGGCTCCAAGGTGGAAAAAGGCAGCATTGTTCATCTGACTCTCAGCCGGGGCCCCGAACCGGTTATTGAAACCGGATCCGAGTCTCCCGATGGATTTTTTGATTATAGCGAAGATTCTTTCTAATCTACGGCAAGATAAACAACATCCGTAAAGGAGTGTGAAACTTGAAGATAAAAGACCTAATCCTGAAACAGGCCGTGATGAACAAGGTGCTCTATGCGCTTATCCCGCTGTTGATTTTTGCCATCTATATTTATGGCTGGCGCGCGGCGGCGGTGGTGCTGGTATCGAACTTGGCGGCCTTTGCCACGGAATATCTTTTTATTCGAACCAAAAAAGGCGGAAAGGTCTCCATGGCTGTGTTTGTGACCGGAACGCTTTTGGCGATGACGCTTCCACCAACCATCCCGCTGTGGATGGCAGCTTTGGGCAGTGTGGTGGCGATTGCTTTTGGAAAAATGGTGTTTGGCGGTTTCGGCGCCAACCCCTTCAACCCCGCCATTTTAGGACGCACCTTCATCTACGTCTCATTTCCCCAGCAAATGACGGTGTCTTGGGTAAAACCATTCCTGATGGACAGCTTTCCCGGTGGATTTGCCCGTTGGAGCATGGATTCCGCGCTTGAAACCGGAGCCACCATTTTGGGTCAGTTCCGTCAGGGTATCCCTGCCACCACTACATTTATGGACACTTTCTTAGGTTTTGAAGCCGGCTCTCTGGGTGAAACCTCCGCTTTGCTGATTATCCTGGCTGGCATCTATTTGCTGGTCACCAAAGCGGCAAAATGGATTCCCATGCTTTCCACGCTGCTCAGCATCATCGTTTTCAACCTGATTTTTTACCCCGGTGAAAACCCGCTGTTCATGCTCTGCGCGGGTGGAGCGCTGTTTGGCATCGTGTTCATGGTCACAGACCCCATCTCTCAGCCAAAGGGTGCTTTAGCCTTGTGGATATTCGGCATCCTCACCGGTTTTCTAACTGTGTTTATCCGCCGTTTTTCTCTGTTCGCGGAAGGCTTCATGTTCGCGCTTTTGATTGCGAATTCGCTGATGCCCATCATCGAACACGGTTTGAAATCTTTGCCGAAGAAGAAGGAGGCGGTCTAAAATGGAAAACAAAACCAGCTTTTTCGACAAACCCATCTGGCCTGTTCTTTTCGTGTTGATACTCAGCCTGGTTTTTGTGGGGATTCTGGCTGTGATGTATCGTGCCAGCGAGCCGCGCATCAAAAGACAACAGCGTGAAGCCTACGAAAAAACCATCCTCAGCCTGGCGGCGGACAGCCTCGCCAGCCTCAGCGGATTACAGGCTCAGGCTCTTGAATCCGACTATCCAACCAGTTACAAAAACCACATCGGCACTCTCGACGAAGATAGTTTCGCGCGCAAAGCCTTTGAAGTGAAATATGATGGCACGCCCATAGCTTACGTGTTCGATGTCGGTGGCAAGGGACTTTGGGGCACAATGCGCGCTCTTGTCGCCACCAGCCTGGACCTCCAAACCCTCCTGGGCTTGAATGTTTACGACCAATCCGAAACTCCCGGACTGGGTGGACGCATCGAGGAAGAATGGTTCACCTCCCAGTTCAAGGGCAAACCCATTCTTGATAATTCAAGCCCCATCGAGTTTGAAATGGTGCCGGAAGGCCAAAAGGAAATCAAACCTCAACAGCTTCGCCAGATTACAGGAGCCACCATCACCAGCAAAGCCGTGGTGGATATGATTCGCGGTGAACTGGCCCAAATCGCCAAATCCAGAACGGAGGAAGGCAAATGACCCGCAAACAGATTTTCATCAATTCCGCTTTCACAGAAAACGCCGTCTGGAAGCAAATCCTGGGTATCTGTTCATCTCTGGCTGTCACGAACCTGATGCTGAACAGCCTCATCATGGGCCTGGGAGTCACCTTCGCGCTGGCGCTTTCCTGTCTGACTGTTTCATTGATTAGGGAATACACGCCCCGCAGCGTGCGCATGATTGCTCAAACCCTGATTATGGCGGCTTATGTGATTATGGTGGATATCCTCCTCAAAGCTTTTTTGCCTCAGGTGAGCAAGCAGCTCGGTCCCTACGTTGGCCTCATCATCACAAACTGCATCCTGATGGGACGCCTGGAAGCCTTCGCTTCAAAAAACCCGCCTCTGGATTCGGTGATAGATGGAATCGGCGCCGGATTTGGCTACACCCTCGTGCTTTTGCTTATCTCGTTCGTGCGCGAGCTGTTCGGTTTTGGAACCCTGTTTGGTTTTAGAATCCTTGGCTCCTGGTGGACAAACTGGAGCATCATGGTGATGGCGCCCAGCGCGTTTTTCCTTCTGGCGCTGCTCATCTGGATTGTAAACAACAAATATTACAAGGTGGTCTAAGATGGAAATATCCGCTTTTCTGCTCTTTTGGGCCGCGATTTTCACCAGCAACATCCTGCTCACAAACTTTCTGGGCATGTGTTCCTACCTTTCCGTGTCGAAGGAAGTGGAATCCTCTCTCGGGCTTGGCATTGCGGTTTCCTTCGTGTTGGTTTTCACCACCGCGCTGAACTGGCTTGCCTACCACTATCTGCTTGTGCCGTTTCACATTGAATATCTGCAATACATCGTTTTCATCATCGTGATTGCGGCTTTTGTGCAGCTTTTGGAGCTTCTCATCGAGCGTTTCACCCCGGCTTTATACTATTCCCTGGGCATCTTTTTGCCTCTCATCACGGTGAATTGCGCCATCTTCGGCGTCAGCCTTTTCATGGTGATTCGCAACTACAATTTCCTGCAATCCATTGCCTATGGTTTCGGCAGCGGACTGGGCTGGCTTTTGGCCATCCTGATGCTGGCTGGTCTCAGGGGCAAATTGCGTGAAAAGATGGTCCCCGCCGGCCTGCGTGGAACCGGCATCAGCCTCATCATCACAGGCATCATGGCGCTGGCGTTCGTCGGTTTTTCCGGCATCGCGCCCATCCAATAAAGGGGATTATCGATAATGTTAAGCATCATTTTGAAAGATATCGGAGTGATAACCGGCGTCAGCGGAATCCTGGCAATTTTGCTGGTCATCGCGGAACGCTGGCTGAATAACTATGGCGATTGCAAAATCAATGTGAACGACAAGCGCGAACTCACCGTAAAAGGTGGCAGCAGCCTGCTGAATTCGCTCAGCGAAGCCCAGGTTTTTTTACCCTCCGCCTGCGGTGGAAGGGGAAGCTGTGGCGCCTGTAAATGCAAGGTTTTAGAGGGCGGCGGTCCTGTTTTGCCAACCGAAAAACCCTTTTTGAGCGAGGCCGAACTGGCAGACCACGTTCGTCTCAGTTGTCAGGTCAAGGTGAAAAGCGATGTCAGCATCGTGATTCCTGAAAGCATTTTCAACATTCGTGAATTTAAAAGCGTGGTCACCGAAATCATCGATTACACTTACGATATTAAAGGCTTCACCTTCGAACTGGAACCCGGCGAAACCATCGATTTCCAAGCCGGACAATATGTTCAACTCATTTCCGAACCATACGACAAGGTGAAACAGGGCGTCACCCGCGCCTATTCAATCTCTTCCAAACCGGACACCAACAACGCCATCCAACTCATCATCCGCCTGGTTCCGGAAGGGATTTGCAGCACCTGGGCCCACACCCAACTCAAGGTGGGGGACAAAGTTCGCTTCACCGGCCCCTACGGGGATTTCTATCTGCGCGACACCGATGCCGACATCCTTTTTGTGGCGGGCGGCTCTGGCAAAGCGCCCATCAAATCCATGCTTGAACATCTGGCTGTGACTGGCACCAACCGCAAGATGACCTACTTTTTTGGAGCCCGCACCCCCAAAGACCTCTATCTCACCGAAGAGATGGAATCCTTTGAAAAAGTGTTCGACGATTTTGCCTACGTGCCGGTGCTTTCACACGCCGAGCCCAGCGATAATTGGAAAGGCAAAACCGGCTTCGTCATGCCATTTTTCAAGGACGCCATCCGCGACCCCAAGAACACGGAAGCCTACCTCTGTGGCAGCCCAGGCATGATTGGCGCCGTAACCAAATCCCTCACAGAATTGGGCGTACCCAAGGAAAAAATCTATTTTGACAGTTTTGGATGAGCCATGAAACCCACAGGAAAAGAATTAAAAACAATGCAGCGTATGCAGCCCGGGGTTCAGACCCTGAGCGGATTTTTGGGCGACGATACCCGCCCCCTCAATGAAATCATCCAGGACGACAGCGTCGTTTTGGATAAACTGGGTCGCAGCAGGGAAGAAATTGCCAAAAGGATGGAAAGCCTGACTCAGGCAAGCTGGGACAGCTATCTGGAAGGAATCCTCGTCGAGGGTAAATATCAGGTTCAAACCGAGGTCTATCGCGGCAGAATGCCATGTCCTTTTGGTCATCCGGGAATCTATCGCAAAGCCGTGACCACACTCACGAACCAGGAAAACGGCATCACGGTGGTTTGGACCTCGCTCAGCATGCACATGATTGGCGCTCACGGCTTTTTTGAAGGACGTGGCAGCGCCTATAGGCTGGAGCCCGAAACCCTGATTAAAGCGCTATTTGATTAAAGTTTAGAGCCTGAAGCCCAGGGTAAATAAAAGAATCTCGCCCACCAGAGCCCAAACTACGCCCGTGAACGCCAAAAACGGTCCGAAGGCGAAAACCTGGTTTGGTTTACGCACGAAAGCCAGGAAATAGATAATCCCTAAAATGGATGCCAACAGAATGACAAAGGGTATGTGGATGGCGCCAAAATACGCCGCCAGCGCGGGTATCAGGATAACATCACCACCGCCCAAACCCTCTTTTTTGAAAATCTTTTCCCAAGTCAGAGCCAAGGCGTAGAGAAAAAAGAAAAGTAACAAGGTCGGCAGTAGATAAACCCAAAAGAAATCCTTGAACCTGAAAGAGCTTTGCGCGAAACTGAAAATCAATCCCACAGCCACCATCGGCAAAGACAAGACCAGCGGAATGAGCTGATGAAAAGCGTCGATGAAAAAGATGGGGATGAGGAATCCGAACATCACCGCGAACTTCCAGAATGCCAGATTTCCCGCGCCATAAACCAGCGCCAGCGCCATAAACAACAACGGCGTGGCGATTTCCACAACCAGATGATGCCAATGGATTTTGGCCCCACAATTTTTACAACGCCCCTTTTGAACGATGTAAGTATAGATGGGGATATTTTGCGAAGCGGGAAGCTGGGTTCCACAAGAACCACAGTGGGAAGGAGGTTTGACGATGGATTTTCCCTGCGGAACGCGGTCTATCACCACATTAAAAAAGCTGCCCAAAGCGGCGCCAAGGACAGCTATCAAAACGTATATCACGAGATTCAAAAGATGCTTACCACTCTTCGTACCAGGGACGATTTTCAGTTGACCAGGGTGAGTAAACCTGGTTCCAGGGCGCTGCCTGCCTGAATTCGATGGAAAGATTCATGCTGTCCGAAGGCCGGTAGTTCAGCTTGAATTCCGGAATCACCTTGGTATTGTTGTCGGAATTGAATTCCAGCTTCGCGCCGGTGGTTCCATAATTCACGAGGCTGAGGTCAAGCTCCAAATTCAGCTTGGGCGAAAAAGCGTAGTTGATTTGGTTCGTATAGCGGGAAAGGTAGTATCCTGAACCAAGGCTGCTCACGCCCGCGGAAAAGCCCATGGAATGGTTCATGGAAAAGCGGTTCAGGCTCAGCAAGCCTGGCTCTCCCTGCCGGTAGGGGTTGAAATCCGGCTTGGGCAAATCTATTTGAGCGAAAATCGGCAGACTTAGCGTCAGGATTATGATTCCGAGTAAAAGCTTCTTCATTGCGGAACCTCCTTCATTTTTCTCATCTTTGTTTTACAAAATAACTGAACCGCCCAATTCTGTCAAGTCCCATCACCTTCCCAAACATTTTTTTCGCCCTCTTTTAGCTGAAAATTGTCCCTCTGCAACGCTTTTTGAGGCTCCTTATTGCCCCCTGCCCTTGGTATTCCTTATGTTTCAAAGGCTATCCATAAGCCAGACAAAGATTTAGGAGTATGTGAGGTTGATTTCACCAGACTCGTCCTTAGATAATGAAGGGAGAAATTTTTATTAGAAAGCCAGCTTTCGCCCTCGGTTTCCGGCTCTTGAGTCTGACCCGGGATTATTTCCGGAGTAACTCG
>JAAYKA010000130.1 GCA_012522635.1 Candidatus Cloacimonadota bacterium | reverse complement strand
CCCAAAACGCCGTAAACTCTGTCTCTGCCATGAGTTCCAGGGAGTTTTCTGAAGATATAATCCGCCATTTCGACCTCATCAGCTATTATAAGATTACGGAAAAAGACTCTCTGATGGCGATGGACAAGGCTTTGAAAAAACTGCGCAAGAAAACCGTGAAGATTGGTTACAGCACAAACACAAGCCTTGTGTCAGTTGGCGCTCAAACGAAGAGCAAGAAGCTCTCGCGTGACATTGTGGATTATTATATTGCCAAATTGGATGTGTATAACCGGGAACAAAAACTCACCAAAGGCAAGATGAACCGTGAGTTTTTGGAAGACAGGGTGCGTGATACACGTGCGGAAGTGGATTCTCTGCTTCTGGCTGTGAAGGATTTTCAAACCAAACACAATGCCATCGACATCGAAACCCAGACCGCATCCCTCATCGGTTCCTACGCTGATGTGATTGCCTCCAAAATGCAGACTGACATTGAACTCGATCTGGCACGTAAGAATTACGCTGCTGATTCCCCCGTCGTTGCGGAACTCAAAGCTCGCAGCGATGCTCTGGGCAAACAAATCAGAGAGTTGGAAGCCGGTGGTGGAGCCCTCAAACCGCGATATTTAATCGATATTGCCAGTCTGCCTGACCTGGGCACTCAATTTGCCCAGCTCAAGCTGAATCTCACCATCCAGGAAACGGTCTTCGAATTTCTCTACCCACAATATGAAGCAGCGCGTCTGGAAGAGCTTCGCGACATGCCGAGCCTGGATATTTTGGACAGCCCGCGTGAAGCGGGTATGAGAGCGAGGCCAAAACGTGCCTTGCTCTGCATCATCGCCTTCGGCCTGGCATTCATTGTGGCTGTGCTGATTACCCTGGTGAAAAACGCTTTCGAACAAAACAAACATCGGCTTTTGGAGAAAAAGCAAGAGCCCTGAACAGGGTTTGACAATGTTACTTAAACGGCTTGGTCCCAGCCTGTTATATGCAGCCTTGGCCGCGCTGGTGGTTTTTGCCGCGGCGGTTCTGCAGGAGCGTGAAATCCTGCAAATCGGCTTTGTGGGCGCTGTTTTGGCTGGCTGGCTGCTTTCCATGATAATCTTTGGATACAGCATGCGAAACAGCATCCTTTTCGCGTCGCTGCTCTTTATAAAACCAATTCCTACAGCTTTTATATGTATGATGGGCATTCTTTTTGTCAGCCTTCTCATTGAATGGCAAAAAGATAAGCTCCAAAGTTTTAAGATTCCATATCCCATTGCTTTGAGTGTCCTGGTTGCCGTCTCCGTGTATGGTTTGATCCGCGGAAATGGATCTTGGTACACCCACCTGTATTTCCAAGCCACAGCCTTGGTTCCAGCCCTGCTTTTACTGATTGTCTCGAACAGCCGTTTTTCCAAGGATGATTATTTGGTTTGGGTGAAAGCGCTCGCTCTGATCGGCACTTTTTTGGCTGTGATTGGCGTGATTATGGCGCTGCTAAACCCCACTGAACGCTATGGCTCGCTGTGGATTACAGCCATGACCATCAATGGTTTTTACATCATTACCTTCTTTTTCGCCATCGCTCTGGGCATTCGCGCCGGCCGCAATGCCAATGGCTGGTTCTGGTTTGTTTGCGCGCTATTGATATTGATGGGTATGCTTTACACCTACACCCGCATCGTCCTGGTCTCGGTTTTTGCCGGTATATTTCTTTTGATGCTGAAGATGAAACGGATGCGCCTTCTTGGGATGGGCATCCTGCTTTTGGTACCCCTGGCAATACCTTCCTCAATGGTCAGCCGAATCGAAATGGGCATGGGTTTTGACTACTCCATCTTCATCCGTTTTGTGGCGTGGTATTACAGTCTCAAACAAATCTATCTCCATCCCTGGTTTGGAATTGGCATCGATGTTTGGAAGGAATGGTATGTTGGCGCCGTGCCCATGGATATCCTCTATGCTGAACACTCTCACAACCTGCTCTTGAAAATCTGGCTGGAACTGGGCGTTTTCGGGTTTTTGAGCTATTTCTATCTGATTGGTGCCATTTTACGGCGCTATTGGTTGAATGTGGTAAAACGCGAAGAAGGCAATTTCCATTTCGCCATTTTCGTGGGAGTAATCGCGGTTTTGATTGCCTGTCTCACAGACATTTTCATCCAGCAATACCCTGTGGCGTTTGCGTTTTGGATCCTGCTTGCCTTCATGTATCTCCACTCGCGCCAATTCATCCCCATGGAGCAAAAATGAAAGAATTTCAAAAACTGGTGGACATCGTTGCCAGTCTGCGTCACCCTGAAACTGGTTGTCCCTGGGACATCGAACAAAGTTCCGAAAGCTTGGTCCCAAATTTCATCGAAGAACTGCATGAAGCGGTGGAAGCCATTGAAGACAAAGACGATGCAGCCCTGAAAGAGGAACTGGGCGATCTCATGCTGCACATTGTTTTCCAAGCCCGCATTGCTGAAGAAGAGGGTAAGTTCGATATGGTTGCCGTGCTGGATGCCATCGCTGAAAAGCTCATCCGCCGCCATCCTCATGTTTTTGGTGAAACCGATGTGGATGGCGCCAACGCCGTCAAAATGAATTGGGAACGCATCAAAAAACAGGAAAAGAAAGATCGCATCAGCGTTTTGGAAGGCATACCCCGCTCTCTGCCAGCGCTCATTTACGCGCAACGCAGCCAGGAAAAAGCCGCCTCCGTGGGTTTCGATTGGCCAGATTTGCCTCCAATACTGGAAAAGCTGGATGAAGAACGCCAGGAACTGGATTCCGCCCTGCAAAACGCTGACCCGCAAAGTATCCGCGAAGAGATTGGTGATATGCTTTTCACCCTGGTGAATTTGGCGCGAAAACTGAATATCGATTCCGAAGCCGCGCTGAAGGAAACCTCAAAAAAGTTCCATCACCGCTTTCAATACATAGAAGAACACTACCGCAAAAACGGGGAAGACATCCATGAAGCAAGCCTCGCCGAGCTCGACGAAATCTGGAATCTCGCCAAAAAAGAGCGATAATTTTAAAACCCTGCGCCTCTACCTCATTTTGGGCAGCCTGCTCATTTTCACCGCTTTCGCGGTCTATGCCCAAATCCTGATTCGCAAAGCCAAACATGAACAGGAATACGTGCCCCGCATTTTTGCCCAATATATCGCCTACACAGATAAATATTTACGCCTGTCTGAACAAACCGCCCGCATGGTGGCTGAAATCACCTCAAAACGCTTCGAATCCCTGCAGGAACGCGATTTTGAGCAAGCCATCAGCAACTATATGCTCTTCGAATTTCCAGACCGGAACCCCATCCCCGTCATCATCGCAGACGCGGATTCCATTCCTCAATATTGGAACCGGGTGAAAGTCCCTTCTGATGTAGGCTACGACGATCTTTCCCAGGAAGACAAGCAAATCCTGGAAGAGGAAATGGGTAAAATGGACCGGATGGAACTGCGCGAAGGCAGCCGTGTCGTAAACCAAGTTTTCATCGCCAAACCCATATCCCTTGAGGATTTCATCCGGGATATCGATTATTCCGTGGTTGTGACCGACCGCGACAAAATACCGCTGTACTGGCGAAACGTGGATATCAGCGAAAACGTGGATTGGTTCAGCACTGATTCCAACCAACGCGCCCTGCTTCTGGAAAAAATGCAAACCATGGTGGAACTCCCGCTCACAGGGGCTTCCGAGCAGCTTGGCTACATCTATTTCACCGCCCCAAAATCCCTTTCCCGCATCAGTTCCCTTGTCATTTTGGAACTGCTGCTCATCGTCCTCATCGTCGCTTTTGGCACCTACGGCCTCATTTTGCTGCATCGCACCGAAAAAGACACGCTCTGGGTGGGGCTCGCGAAGGAAACTTCCCACCAATTTGCCACGCCCATCACCTCTCTTTTGGGCTGGCTGGATTACCTGCGTGAAACTCCGCCCCAAACCATGTCCAGCGAGGCTTATAACAAAATTCTGGATCAAATGACCGTGGATCTCGACCGCCTCAGCTACAACGCCTCCCGCTTCGGAAAAGTGGGCTCCCAAACCAAGCTCGTTCCATTGGAATTGCACAGTCTTTTACAGGAAATTGTGGATTACCACCAGGCCCGCATGCCCCATTTGAGCACCAAAATCGAACTCCATTTCATCTCCAAAATTCAGGGCATAAAAGTCATGCTGGATAAAGACCTCTTCAAGTGGGCAATGGAAAATCTCATCAAAAACTGCGTGGATGCCATGACCCAAAAAGGCGGAAACATCTTCATAACCGCCACCCACAACAAGAAATACGTTTATGTGCACGTGCGCGACGAAGGCAAAGGCATCCCTCGCTCGCATTGGAAAAACATCTTCGACCCCGGCGTAACCAGCAAACAACGTGGCTGGGGTCTGGGACTCAGCCTGGCACGGCGCATCATTTCTGAATATCACCGCGGCCAAATCCGTGTGTTGGACAGCACTCTGGATGAAGGCAGCACCTTCGAAATCAGGCTGAACAAACCACTCAAGCAATAGGAGCCAGCCATGCAAAACATTCTGACAGCCAGCCAAATGAAAGAACTGGACCTGCGCGCCATCAACGAACTCGGCCTTCCCGCGCGCCTCTTGATGGAAAACGCCGGAAAAGACTGCGCCCGCATCATTTATGAACAATACCCTGAGCGCCTTAACGCGATCACCTGCGTTATTTGTGGAACCGGAAACAACGGCGGCGACGGAGCCGTAATCGCCCGCTGGCTACACAATTGGGGTCATGACGTGGCCATCGCCAAAATTGGGCGGGAAAAATCCAGCCCCGAAACCACGGAGAACTTCCGCCTCTGCGAAAAACTCGGTATTCCCATTCTCAACATCAACAGCGAATCAGACCTGCGTGAAAAGCTACTGCCCATTCTCAAACTTTCCAGCCTGGTGGTGGATGCCATCTTCGGCGTGGGTTTTCATGGACAGCCTAAACCATTGATGGCAAAGATTTTCAATCTGGTAAACGAGCGTGCTGAATTCATCGTTTCCGTGGATATCGCTTCCGGTAAAAACGCGGACACGGGGTCTGAAGAAACTGCCATCAAGCCCGATGCCACCCTCGTTATCGACAGCTTTAAATTTGGTCATTTTCTCGGTGATGGAATCCAATCCTGCGGAGATTGCCATCTCATCGACATCGGCATTCCGTCCTCCTATCACGATGAAATTTCACCAGCCCAACTCTTTGATGAAGAAGACTTTGAAGCTCCGAAACGCAAGCGAAAAAGCCACAAGGGAAGCTATGGAAAAGTCTATATTTTTGGAGGCATTCCCGGATACACAGGCGCTTCCGTAATGGCAGCCCATTCCGCTTTACGCGCCGGCTGTGGATATGTCTATATCCTTCATCGCATTGAACTTATGGCTGTTTATGCCCTCAAACTCACCGAAGCGCTTTCCCTGGCAATTCCTGAAACACCCAAAACCCAGATGCCCACGCAAAAAACCTTGCTCCACCTGCTTTCAGATGCCAGCGCGGTTCTCATCGGACCCGGTCTCGGACGCGATGATTATTCCCTGCGCCTTCTGGAAATTGCGCTCAAAAACCTGGAAATCCCGCTCGTGGTGGATGCCGACGGTCTGAACTTAATCAGCGAAAACCCCGGACTTTTACAATATATCAAGCGTCCAAACGTCCTGCTCACACCCCATTGGGGCGAATTTTCCCGCCTCTGCGGTGTTTCCACAGAGGATTTGCGCGAGGATTGCCTCGGCCCTCTGCAGGATTTTGTGAAAAAACACCGCGCCAGAGTGCTCTTAAAAAGCCATTTCAGCATCTATCACGACGGCGCTCAAACCCTGATTAACACAAGCGGAAATGATGGTCTTGCCACAGGCGGCAGCGGCGACGTTCTTGCCGGAATCATCACTTCATTTTTGGCGCAGGGACAAGATATTCCCCTCGCCGCGATGAACGCCTCCTTCCTCATGGGTAAAACTGCCGAACTGCTTGCCCAAAAAAGAGCTACGGCATCCATCCTGCCCACAGATATCATCCAAAACCTCTTTGTGGAACCATGTTCCGACCTTTGGTGAAACATTTTTTAAATACTGGAGAATAAATGAAAACTCTCGCCGAAATGGACACCCCCATTTTTTGGGCTGAAGGCCACCCCGGCGCGCTTGACAGAGAAAACTGGGAAGTGAAAGTCACCGGCGCTTGTGCCAACCCGCAAACTTTTTCCTGGAACCAGATTCTGGCGCTGCCCCAAACCGAGGTGGAAAGCCGGCTCACCAGCGTGACCCGCTGGTCTGTGAATGGATTATGGAAAGGTGTGCTGCTCAAGGACTTACTGGAATATGTCGGAGCCGCTCCAAGCTGCCGTTTCCTGCGTTTTTGGAGCGTTGGCTACATATATGACACTTCCATCCCCATCGATATTGCCCTCAAGGAAAAATCCCTGCTGGCACACAGTTTTAACGGCGATTTCCTCACCGAAGATTACGGCGGCCCCGTGCGCGGATTCATCCCCTATCTTTGGGGCTATAAATCCGCCAAATGTGTTGTCCGCATTGATCTTATGGAGCATTATGTTTCCGGATTCTGGGAATTGCGTGGCTACACCGACAGCGCCAAAATCGAAGCCGGACCCTGCCGCGACATGAATGACGGTGGTGCCATCAAAGAAATCCAAGGCCCTGGCGAAGTATTTTTCTAAAAAATACCCACTGACAAACACGATATTTTTGAAAGCGGATTGGAATCTGCATAATATTTCTAACCGGCAATAATTTCACACACATCTGGGAGAACCACATGAAAAACAACGGTTTAAAGAAACTTTTACCACTCTTGGCGCTGCTTTTTTTGCTGACCGTGGCACTGAGCGCCCAAACCAACAAAGAAGAATATAATCTTTTGAAAAACTTTGCGCTGCCCAAAGCGGCAATTTCCGCCTCAGAACTTATCCAGCAGGATGGAATCTGGCTCAAAGATGGCAAACCCTTCACCGGCATAGCTTTTGACCGTTTTGAAAGTGGACAGCTTTCCCGCGTTTTCAGCCTCCTGCGTGGGACGCAAAACGGCCCCATGTATCTCTGGTATCCAGACGGCGCCCCGCAAATGAGCGCAAACTATCGCAACGGCAGGCTGGATGGACGTTTTCTGGGCTGGTATCATCACGGCAGCGTCATCTACGACATGGTGATAAACGCGAGCGGTTACGCTGGAGACTACATCGAACGCGATGGCGGCGGTGACTCTGAAGACTATTTCGAAAGGGAAGGAGATGCCGGCGAAGCGCGTGACGACTGATTTTTGCCGCGTGTAGCCCCAAAACCTTTCCCAGTCCCTTGCCAAAGCCTGCTTGGCTCTTTTTTCCAGCGCAACTTTTCCTTGCCTCCTCCCTGTGTCACCCCCGATTCTTTATCGGAAAACTGAGCAGAGCGACAGCAACAAGAGATGTTCTGGAATAAAGAAGGAACCCTGCCCCATATATAGAACGAGTCTCTTGAAAACACATGCGCAAGAACCTAACCTTATGTCTCGCTTTAGAATAGCTTTTGAAACATAAGGGAGACATAAGGCGGCAAGAGAGAGGGTGTCTGTAAAAGCTCTATTTTGCATGGGAATCCGAAGCGGGTGGATTTGCGGTTTTCGGGAAGATCTTCCAAGCAATTTATGGATTCGCTTCCCCCTCGCAAGATATTTCTTGACAATCTGGGGACAGAGCAAAGTTTTGTTGAAATGAAAAATTATGTGAGCGGGAGGCGGTGAAATTGCCGCAGCTTCTGCCACAAAAAGGAGTTAATGCCATGAAACGCCTTTATATCGTGTTCCTTCCCTTGCTGGCGCTGATTTTATTGACAGCCTGCGAATCCGGCGGGGAATTCCGCATTATAAACGAGACATCTTTTCCCGTTTATGCATCCGTTGATGGAGGAGATGAAGTTGTCATTCCCGCAAATTCAGAACGCGGATTTGAGATTGAGACCGACAAACAGCACTTTTTTAACCCCAATGTGAGCGTGCCGGTGCCTGTGCGTTTGGTGGGTGAAACCTATCAAATCTATGACGAAGCAGAACAAACCTACAGGGATAGCACAACCACCACGGTCAAGGCGGGACGCGTGACCAAGGCCTTTTTGAGACCCAATCGCGCCAGCCTCAAGGTTGTGAACCAAAGCAGCCAGACCATTGTGAGTGCTGATTTTTACAGGCACAATTTTGTGGGCATAACCGCTCATTTCAACCTTGGCTCTGTTTTGCCTGGTGGTTTCAAACATCTGCCTGTGGATTATGCCAGCAGCAGCAACAATTTTTACTATATGGCCACGATTGAGATGGAAGACGGCAGCATTTTAACCTATGGTAACCCGGAAAATATCTTGGATGTGGACACCCAGTTCTTAATCACCGTAAGCGATCCCGAATAAAGGAAATCCATTAAATTATGAAATCCCGCAAGATTCTGCTATCACTGCTTGTTACACTACTAATTGCCGGGCTTTGGGCGCAGATGCCCAACTTGAGGAGTTTTCCCCTGCCCCAGGACCCGGAATTGCTGGCAGGACGCCTGGAAAACGGGCTCAGCTATTACATCAAACGCAATCCAAAGCCGGAAAACATCGCCGAGATGCGGCTTTACGTGGATATTGGCTCTGTGAACGAAGACGAAGACCAGCGTGGTTTGGCGCATTTCACGGAACACATGGCCTTCAACGGCACCAAAAACTTTGCCAAAACCGAGGTTGTGAACTATCTAAGCTCCATCGGCATGGGCTATTACAACGGTTTGAACGGCATGACCAGCTATGATTATACCGTTTATACCTTCAAAATTCCCACCGATGACCGCGAAAAGCTGAATAAAGGGCTTTTAATTTTGTCGGATATGGCGCACCAGGTGAGCTTTGATGCCGAAGAAATCGAAAGCGAACGCGGAGTGATTATTGAAGAATGGCGCATGGGACAGGATGCCGCGACCCGCATCAGAGACGCTCAAAACGAGGTGTTTTTGGCAGGTTCGCGCTACGCGGAACGCTCTCCCATCGGCATTTACGAGGTGATTAGCGGGTTTGAACACGACACCATCAAAAGTTTTTACCGGGATTGGTATCGGCCGGATTTGCAGAGCGTGGTGATTGTGGGCGATTTTGAGCCAGAGGAAATGTTGGAACTGGTTGAGGAATATTTCGGCTCCATCCCCGCCCGGGAAAACTCGCGTCCGCGCGAGGAATTTTCGGTTCCCGCAAACCCTGAACCCCTCGCGGTGGTTGCCACCGATCCCGAATATGCCCAAAACGTGATTCAGGTGATGTGGAAAAAGCCGGTGACAGAGTTTAAAAGCTTCCATGACTTGCGGGAAGAAATTAAAAGCAATCTTTTCTATACAATGCTCAACGCGCGCCTGAGTGAACACAGCAAAAAGCCGAACCCACCCTATTCTTTTGCCATGGCTTTTGAATATCCGCTTTTGCGCACCATGTCCACGGCGGCGGTTTTTGCCATTTTTACCCCCGGTGAAGCGGAAGGCGCCCTGCAAACCATTCTCACGGAAGCAGAAAGAGTGCAACGTTACGGGTTTTTGACTTCTGAATTCGAGCGCGCCAAGGTCGATTTGTTGCGTTCTCTCGAACAGGCCGTGGCTCAAAAAGATACGCAGGAATCAGCCTCCGTCGCCTGGGAATTGATTGACGCCATTGCAAACCAAAAGGTGGTTTTGAGCGCTGAGGATCAGGAAAGAACCATCCAGTTTTTATTGGAAACCGTTTCCCTGGAAGATGTTAACGCTGTCGTCGCCAGCCTCATTCAGGATGAAAATATGTTCATCTCCATCGGCGCGCCGCAAAAAGAGGGATTGGTTTATCCCAGCGAAGAGCGGCTTTTGCAGATTGCCAAAAATGTGAGCTTCCAAGAGATTGAACCCTATGAAGATACGGCTGTCAACGAGCCCATCATGGAAAACATTCCCGCGCCTGTGGCTCTCAAAACCGAGGAATATGACGCGGAAACCGGCATCAGCACTTGGGTTTTGGCAAATGGCGTGAAGGTTTATGCCAAAAAGACGAATTTCAAGAACGATGAAGTGCTGTTGAGCGCAACCAGTCCGGGTGGATATTCCCGCTATCCGGAAGCAGACCTGCCTTCAGCGCTTGCTCTGCCCATGTATGTTTCCGAATCCGGATTTGGAAATTTTGACAGCGTGAATCTTGCCAAAGCCACAATTGGAAAGGTTGCGCAAGCCGGAATCAGACTGGGACTCTACACCGAAGGACTCAGCGGATCCTGCTCCCCCAAAGATATGGAATTGATGTTCCAAATGCTGTACCAATATGCCACCAACGCGCGCTTCGACGCCCAGGATTTTGCCTCTTTCATCCGCCGCACCAAAAACTTCAACGAAAACCTGATGCTGGAACCGATGCAGGTTTTCATCAAAAGGCTGTTCAAGGAATTGCAGGCGAATCATCCCTATCAGGTGGAAATTTCGGATGTGGATTTGGATAAAGCAGATCTTGCCACTGTGGAACGCATTTACCGGGATCGTTTTAGCGATTTTTCGGATTTCAGTTTTGTGATTGTGGGGAATTTTGATGATGAGCAACTGAAACAGCTCTGCCAAACCTATCTGGGCAACCTGCCTGCCAAGGGCAGAGCGGAAACCTTGGTGGATGTTGGCATGCGCAAGTTTTCAGGGAAAAATGACGTGGTTTTGCGCAAGGGAAGCGACCGCGCTTTCTCGGCTCTTTTTAACAGTGGGAACTATTCTCACAGCGTGCAAAACGAGGTGGATATGGAGGCGCTGGAACTGATTATGAACGACAAGCTGCGCGAAAATATCCGCGAACAACGCAGCGGCGTTTATATGATTCAGGCCATGTCCCAAAGCACGGAAACCCCGGTTCCCAGCTTCTTTTTGGGCACCTTTATGGCATGTTCGCCCCAGCGTGTGGATGAACTTAGCGAAGCCGTGGTTGCCACTCTGGACAGCCTCCGGAGCGGACATCTGGATGAAAGATACGTCGTTACTGCCCGGGAAACTTTGAAGCAGCAATATCAGGAAAGCATTAAATCCAACCGCTACTGGCTCAACAATATACAGGAAAACATCAGGCTGGAACGCCCGCTTACGGAATTTTTGGAGCGTCCCGCCTGTTTTGAACTGATTAACCGGGAAAGAATGATTTCCACAGCCAGACAATACATTGATTTTGAGACGAACAAACTCAGCCTCACCCTGCTGCCTGAAAAAGCGGAGGAATCGCCCTAAAAAGAGCGTTTTAGAATCGCGCTTGCCTTGAGCGCTAATTCCTGTTGACACAAAATTGCCTTTTTGTGCATAGTGATTTTTACACCCTCGATTTTGATAAAAAATAGATAAATAAGGAGTTACCTACATGGTTAAGAGAAAAAAAGTCACCATGGATGGCAATACCGCAGCGGCACACGTTGCTTACGCATTTGCTGAAGTGGCTGCCATTTACCCCATTACCCCATCCTCCACAATGGGAGAATTGGCAGACGCCTGGGCCGCGGATGGTCGCAAGAACATCAACGGCACCGAAGTGGACGTGATTGAGATGCAATCGGAAGCCGGAGCAGCCGGCGCGGTGCATGGAGCCCTTTCCGCTGGAGCAGTCACCACCACTTTCACCGCTTCCCAGGGCCTGATGCTGATGTTGCCAAACATGCACAAGATTGCCGGAGAAATGCTTCCCACGGTGTTTTACGTGACAGCGCGCTCCCTGGCAGCCCAATCCCTTTCAATTTTTGGCGATCATTCCGACGTGATGAGCGCCCGTAACACAGGCTTTGCCATGATTGCCGCGAACAGCGTGCAGGAAGTTATGGATATTGGCTTGGTGGCTCAGCTTGCAACCATGAAAAGCTCCATACCCTTCGTGGTTTTCTTTGATGGATTCCGCACTTCCCACGAACTGCAAAAGGTTGAAGTGATTGACTATGAGACCATGGCAGAGCTCAGCGACCCCGACCTGGTGGAAGCTTTCCGTCGCCGTGCCCTGAATCCCGAAAATCCGCAGGTGAAAGTTGGTCAGCATAGCCCTGAGGTTTTTTTTCAGGGACGCGAAACCAGCAATAAACACTATTTGGAAGCCCCCGGTATCATCCAAAAAACCATGGATGAAGTTGGTGCCGTCATCGGTCGTCAATACAAACTGTTCGATTATTTTGGACACCCCGAGGCTGAAAATGTAATCGTTGCCATGGGCAGCGGTTGTGAAACCATCCAGGAAACGATTGAATATCTGAACGAAAAGCGCGGCATGAAGCTGGGTCTGGTGAAGGTTCGTGTTTATCGCCCCTTCAGCGTGGAGAGCTTCCTCGCCGCATTGCCTGCCAGCGTGAAAAACATCGCCGTGCTGGATCGCACCAAAGAACCCGGTTCCATTGGCGAACCGCTTTATCTGGATGTGGTTTCCGCGGTGAAAGACCGCCCGGATACATTCGTGATTGGTGGCCGCTATGGCCTCTCCAGCAAGGAATTCACCCCCACCATGGTTTTGGCAACCTTCAAACACCTGATGGCAAAAGGATTCCACGGCTTCACAGTCGGCATCGTGGATGATGTAACCAACCTCAGCCTGCCTCTGGATGAAGAAATCCACACCGTGCCCGAAGGAACCATCAACTGCAAGTTCTGGGGCCTGGGCTCAGACGGAACCGTGGGCGCGAACAAAAACAGCATTATCATCATTGGCGACCACACCGACCTCTGTGTGCAGGGCTATTTCCAATATGACTCCAAAAAGAGCGGCGGCATCACTCGCAGCCATCTGCGTTTTGGAAAAACCCCCATCCACAGCCAGTATCTGATTACCAAGGAAGACTTTGTGGCATGCCACAACCAGGCTTTCATCGGCCGCTATGACCTTCTGGGTGGCATCAAGGAAAGTGGCGTCTTCCTCTTGAACTCAAACTGGAGCCGGGACGAGGCTTTCAACCACCTCACCTGCGACATGCAGAAAACCATCATCGACCGCAAGATTAAGTTCTACAACATCGACGGCCTCAAAATCGCTGAGGAAGTTGGTTTGGGCGGACGCGTGAACACTGTGATGCAGACCGCGTTTTTCCTCATTTCGGGAATTTTGGAACGCAACGAAGCCATCGCGCTGATCAAGGAATCCATCCGTAAAACCTACGAACGCAAGGGAGATGAGGTTGTTCAGATGAACCTGGACGCTGTGGACCACGTGAACGAAGCTTTGGTGGAAGTTCCCGTTCCCGCGCAGATTCCAGAGCAATGCACCCCGGTTAAAAAACTGGTTCCGGATGGCTCTGACGCCTTCACCACAAACGTGATTGAAGTTACCATGCGCGAACAGGGCGACCGCATCAAGGTTTCGGATATGCCACTGGACGGCTACGTTCCCAGCGGAACCGCGAAACTGGAAAAACGCCGCGTGGCTCCTGCCGTGCCACATTGGATTTCAGAAAGCTGCATCCAGTGCAACCAGTGCTCCTTCGTGTGTCCCCACGCCGCCATCCGCGCCAAACTGATTAAGGAAGAAGACCTCGCCGACGCGCCTGAAAGCTTCAACACCCTCAAAGCCACCGGCGCGGAAGGCTATCAATATAAAATCCAAGTGTATATCGACGATTGTCAAAGCTGCCGCGTTTGCGTGAACGAATGCCCAAAATCCGCTCTCGTGATGAAACCCATCGAGGAAGAACGCGAAGCAGGCGAACAGGAAAACTATGAATTCTTTGAAAAGCTTCCTTCCGATGTGTTGGCAAACTTCAAGGAATCGAACGTGAAAGGATCCCAGTTCAAACAACCCTTGTTGGAGTTCTCCGGCGCTTGCGCGGGTTGCGGCGAAACCCCCTACATCAAGCTGCTCACCCAGCTTTATGGCGACCGCATGATTGTGGCCAACGCCACCGGTTGTTCTTCCATCTGGGGTGGAACCTTCCCCACCATTCCCTACACCAAAAACAAGGATGGAAAAGGCCCCGCCTGGGCAAACAGCCTCTTTGAAGACAACGCGGAATATGGCTATGGCATGCGCCTGGCTGTGGATTCCCACCGCAAATTGCTGCGCAACTACATGCAGCAGCTCATGGAAAAAGGCATCGATCCCGCTCTCAAGGAAGCCTTTGGCTATACCTTGGAACACTGGGCTGATGTGGATCAAGCCGCGAAAGATAACGCAGACAAGATTAAGGCTCTGCTGCCAAAAGCAATCGAAAACGCCTGCGAAGGCTGTAAAAAACTGCTCGTACGCGTCCGCGAACTGCAGGATTACATTGTTGAACGCTCCATCTGGGCTTTTGGCGGTGACGGCTGGGCCTACGATATCGGCTATGGCGGTCTCGACCACGTGATGGCTTCAAACAAAAACCTGAACGTCCTCGTGTTGGACACCGAAGTGTATTCAAACACTGGCGGACAGGCTTCCAAAGCCACACCCCTGGGTTCCATCGCTCGTTTCGCTGAAGCCGGCAAGGAAACCAACAAAAAAGACCTGGGAATGATGATGATGAGCTACGGCTATGTATATGTCGCCTCCATCGCCATGGGCGCGAACAAAGTGCAGGCCATGAATGCCATCCTGGAAGCCGAAGCCTATCCCGGACCCTCCATCATTGTTGCCTACGCGCCTTGCATTAACCACGGCATCGATATGTCCCTCAGCCAGATACGCCAAAAAATGGCAGTCGAAGCCGGCTATTGGCTCCTCTATCGCTACAATCCGCTAAACGTGGCTCAAGGAAAGCATCCGCTCACCTTGGACAGCAAGGAACCCAAACTCAGCGTGCAGGAATTCCTGAAAGGCGAACGCCGCTATGCTGGATTGGAAAGCATCTTCCCGGAACGCTCCGAGAAATTCCAAGCCGAAGCCGCAACCTTCTTCAAGGAAAGATACCAGCAATACAAAAAGCTGTCGGAAGACTAATCAATAACCCTTCAAATAGAAACGCCGGCGGATATCATGTCCGCCGGTTTTTTCATCCCATTAAAAAACCGGGGCTTGCTTCACCCCGGTGAAAAATTG
>JAAYKA010000129.1 GCA_012522635.1 Candidatus Cloacimonadota bacterium | reverse complement strand
TCCAAAGCCTTCTACCGTGTGAGAGCCATCGCGGATTGAGGCGCCAAACCTCCAAACAAATTGGGCCGGATTAAGTTCCGGCCCTTTTTCAGCGGCAATTATATCTCTCATCATAAAAAACCCCGGAACCAGCCGGGGCTTTTGTTATCCATAATGTGATGGTTGTTTATTTTACAATTAGCATCTTCCGGGTCATGTTCATCGTCTGGGTGCTGAGTTTATAAAGATAAGCCCCACTTTGACAGCGCTTGCCATTGTTGTCCAGACCATTCCAATGAATTTCACGGCTGCCTTCTCCCACCTCGAAAGTCTTGACCAGACGTCCCTAGATGTTATAGTTGCTAATTGTGCCATGGTCACCGGCATTCACGTCCACATTGAAGCTGGTGCCTGTTTTGAAGATTGGGGTTAGGATAAAAAATGTCGTGTTTTGAGCCATGAAAGAGTTCACTCCGTACGAAAAACATGGTTGAACCAATATTTAGCCCAGTCACGAGTGATAAAGGTTGGCGAGCGGAATGATTATGGAAAACAGGCATCCGTTGATAAACGGGAAACGGTGAAAGTGCAGGAGAATAAATAAGGAATTTAGCGTGGAAAGGCTGGGTAAATCTCAATCTTGAAATTAACGCTCTTGTTTGGGGTGCATCAATAGGCGGGAATCAGGGAAGCTTTGTCTGGGCGCGCACCTGCGCGGTGGATTCCCTTAAATAAAATGGCTCCAAGGCTGCCAGTTTTTCAAAATCATATTCCTCGTTTTCCGGGAAGATTTCGGCAAGTTGAAAGAGTCCGGCAGCGTTCAAAGGTGAATCCGGAACTGGAACGAGGGGGAGCTTGTTTTCTTCGAAAAGAGCCTGAACCAGCTTTGCTCCGCTGCCCACAAGGTAGGGTGCGCCGAGGTTCCAATCCAACAAGGCGCTTGGCTCAAAAACGCCTGGGGGAACAAGCTCATTCAGGTTTTCATCGTAGAGCGCGGCGTAAACTTCACGCATTTTGGCATCCGCGACAGCCAGGATGTTTCTGCCACAGCGATAACGGTTTAGCGCGCAAAGCTGGAGGGAAGAGAAGACCCGCAGCGGGATTTTTAGCCCGAAGGCGATGCCTTTGGCGGTGGCCAGTCCGATGCGCAAACCGGTGAAAGAGCCGGGACCATTTCCCAGATAAATGGCTTCGATGTCGCTTGGCTGGCGGCTACAAAAATCAAGCGCCGCATCCAGCTTGGGCATCAGCGTTTCGCTGTGGGTGATGCTGATGTCGAAACAGGCTGAATACAGTGGGCGTCCGTTTTCCCAAAGCGCGATGGACCCAGCGGTTTGGGATGTATCAAGGGCGAGTTTCAATTTCCCGCGCTAATCCAATCGTCGTAGAGGCGTTCAAAGAGGAGTTTGTGTTTGGCTTCGTCGGAGGCGAGCTTACGGAACAGGAGAGAGATTTCGCCATCGGGGAATTTTTGGCTCATCTCGCTGTAGAGTTTGAAGGAGTTTTCCTCGCGTTTCATGGCGCGAATCAGGATATTGGGATAGCTGAGATCCAAATCTTCCACATCGGCGGTGATATATTCGGAGATGCGCAGGTTTGGGACGGTGGGGATATCCGCTTGGGTGACACCTTGGCGACGGATGCCTTCAATCACCTCGATGTGTCCCAGCTCCATGTCTTCCAGTTCCTTAAGCATTTCAGTCTGGCCGGCGAAGTTTGCATCTTTTTGCAAATCGTGGTAAAACTGGACAGCCTCCTGCTCGCGCTGGACGGCAAAATCCAAGATTTCGTTGAATTCTTGTTCGGTCATCGGTTCCTCAGTTTGGTTTTTTAAGGGTATAAACAGCGGAAAGCCCGCCTGGGGCAGGCTTTCCTGATGAATTGTGTTGAGATTTAGTCGACAGGCTCGAAGAAGTCCTTGCCGACGCCACAAACCGGGCACACCCAATCTTCGGGAAGGTCTTCGAAGGGGATGTTGTCGTTTTCGGCTGGATCATAGATCCATTGGCATGCGGTGCAAATGAATTTTTGCATGTTTTTACTCCTTAGTAGTTTTCGCAGTGCACTTCAAAATATGCTTGTGGATGCAGGCAGCAGGGACAGAGCTCCGGTGCCTTTTCCCCTTCGTGGATATAGCCGCAGTTGATGCATTTCCAGAAGGTTTTTTCATCTTTTTTGAAGACCTTGAGGTCTTTAACGTTGTCGTAGAGCTTGCGGAAGCGTTTTTCGTGCTCTTTTTCCACCTTCGCCACCAAGCGGAAGGTGAGGGCAATGTCTTTGAAGCCTTCATTTTCGGCGATTTCCGCAAAGGTGGGATACAGGTCGCTCCATTCCTCTTTTTCGCCTTCAGCGGCATATTTGAGGTTGGTGAGAGTATCTTCGGCATTCCAGCCAACGGGGTAGGATGCCACGATGTCGACCATTTCCCCTTCCAAACCTTTTTTCAGCAGATGCTTGAAGAAGAGTTTGGCGTGTTCTCTTTCATTTTCGGCAGTTTCGGTGAAGATGTTCGCGATTTGTTCAAAGCCTGCCTTTTTGGCAGTTTTGGCCGCATAGAGATATCTCATGCGAGCCTGGCTCTCGCCAGCAAAGGATTTCATCAGATTTGCTGCGGTTTTGCTTTCTTTAAATGACATGTGTTTATTTCCTCCAGTTAATGGATTATTTTTCAGGCTTTCCAGAGGCCGTGCAGGTTGCAATATTCCCTAACGGTAATCACGTCCGCTTTTTTGACGGGGAAAACGGCTTCGGGGGCTTCGCCGGGTTTCAGTTCGTGGCGCAGCACCTTTTTCTGGGTGCAAACTTCGATCATGGAAATGTAGTGTTTTTCCTCCATGGGATGGGGCACGGAGCCAACCAGCACCTTGATGCTGTCGCCCAGGTCTTCCACTACGGGGATGTGTTTTTCATAGGCAGCTTCCTCGGTGTTTCCAGCCAGAAGAATCATCGGTTCGCCGCAGCAAACCAACTGTCCGGGGCCGGTGAAAAGCACTTCCACCAAGTTTCCGCACTTCTTACAGTGATATACTTGACGCAGTTCAGTCATTGTTCACTCCTTATCATTTTTTGTAGAAAACAAGAATGCCAAGGGGGGTCACTTTTGTCAATAGAAATTTGTGCGAGGAAGGCGAAAAATATTTTGCTTGCCAAAAAACCGATTATTCTATTAGTGGAAACACAAGGTTTGCCGCATAAAAAGGAAAAAAAAGTCCATGAAAAAACTGATGCCCATATTGATCGCAATGCTCCTGCTTTTAGCAGGTTGCGTGGAATATGATGAAGAGCTGTGGCTAAATTCAAATGGCACCGGCCGCGCAAAGCTGCGTCTGTCCATCGAATCCCACTTTTCAAACACCCAGGAATTTTTGCGCGTATTCAGCAGCCCGGGCATCCACCTCCGCGAGTATAACCTGAAAAGCGTTGGCGCAAACAAAAAAATCTACTATGTGGACTTCAGTTTTGACAGCATCGATGCTTTCAACAACCTCGACGACCAGCTTTCCGCCCTGAACTTTTTTGGGCAAATAAACATTTTACCCAAGGATAGCGACGGAAATATAGTTGTGAAAAGAAAGATATCCATCGAAGATCGTGAGATCATGGATCAGCTTGATGACACAATGAACTTCGGCGAGGACGTCGATATGAGCGAGGAAGAATACATCGCCAGTCTGGATGACGATGATGATATTCTGAAGAGCATTATGGCAGACCAGGAAAAGAATTATACCTGGACCTACAAGCTTCACGTGCCCTGGAAGATAATCCACGCGGGCGATAATTTCGACAGCATCACTCCCGACAGGAAGACGGTCACCTGGAAATTCAATTTCAAAGACCTTGAGAACAGAACCGAACTGATGGTGGTGGAAATGAAGAAGGGCCTGAGCTGGATGGTTTACGTTCTAATCGCTCTGGGCGGCGGACTTTTGCTCTTTTTCGTTATCTGGATGGTGCGCATCGGACAGCGTTCACACCTCAAAGACGCGATTAAACACAGTGAAGAAAAGGAAAAAGAATTAGAGTAATCTTCAGTTAAAAAAGCCTGATTAAACCAGGCAGCCAGCCACTCAGAACCACCAACCAAACAAAAAGACCCAAAAATATCGACAGATAGTGCCCCAAACCTTTGGGTGAAAACCCCTTGTCCGCTTTTTCGTTTGCAATGTTAATCCGTTTTTGCACCGGCACAAGACACAGGATGGAGAAAAACAGAGCTGTCAAGGTGAGCAAAATATCCAAGCCCAAAGCCGGACGCAGCGCCAAGATAGCGATGTGGCGTGCCAGTAAAATTGCCAGAGACAAGAGCCAAAACCAGCCGTTCAACACCAAATCACCCTGCCCTGAATCGGTTTCAAGCTCTTTGTCCGAGCCGATTTGCTGGAATATGCCTACCAAGGCAACAGGGTTCAGCCCGACCCTCCAAAAATAGGAAGAGGTGCTGTTCTTACGGTTGAAGCGCAAAAAACGCCAGTTTGCCCGGATCCAATATATTTCGTAAAGCCCGAAGCTGAGCAGGCTCATCCAAACCAAACGCGAGATGGGGATATTGAAGAAAAGAGGGATTTCCGGGTCTGGAAGCCCGGTGAGGTCGCGTTCTTCCGCCCAATCCAAAAGCCTGACATCCGATTCGCGTATGAAGCGGTTCAACTCCGGGATGTCACGGATTTTTCTCCATTGGGGACTGCGGCTTTCCATCACGAAGGAATCCATATCCAAAACATCGTCCAAAATCAAGGACATCAACTCATTGGGGGAAACCGGCCCCCTGGTTTTGCCCTCATCGCTGTAGAAATATCTTGCCATTTTGAAAAGCAGGAGGCGGTTTGTAAGAGCCGCCCCTGCAATATCTTAGGGTTTAGAGTTTGGCCATTATGTCCAAAAGGTCGGCAACGCGGCAGGAATAGCCCCACTCGTTGTCGTACCAGCTTAAAACCTTGACCAGCTTGCCATTAACAAATGTGGAAGGCGCGTCGAAAATGGAGGAATGGCTGTTGCCAACCAAATCGATGGACACGAGCTGTTCTTCGGAATATTGCAAATATCCCTTCAGATAGGTTTGCGCGGCTTCTTTCATGGCGGCGTTAATCTCATCTTTGGAGGTCTCGCGTTCCAAATTTACACTCAAATCCACCAGGGAAACATTCGGCGTGGGCACCCGGATTGCCATTCCATCCAGCTTCCCAGCCAGTTCAGGAATAACCAGCCCGATGGCTTTGGCGGCTCCGGTGGAAGTGGGAATCATGCTCACCGACGCGGCTCGGGCTCTGCGCAAATCTTTATGGGGCAAATCCAGGATGCGTTGATCGTTCGTGAAGGCATGCACCGTGGTCATGAGCCCGTTTACGATGCCGAAATGATCCTGCAGAACCTTCGCCACCGGTGCCAGGCAGTTTGTGGTGCAGGAAGCATTTGAAACGATGGCGTGTTCCGGCTTCAGGATATTGTGGTTCACGCCCAAAACCACCGTGGCGTCCACATCGTCCTTTGCCGGCGCGGTCAACACTACCTTTGAAGCTCCGGCTTTGAGGTGTTTGCCAGCGCCTTCGCGAGTGTTGTAAACGCCCGTCGCTTCGATCACAAAATCCACACCCAATTCTTTCCAGGGCAGCACTTCAGGGTCTTTTTCCGCAAAAATCCGGATGACTTTGCCGTCGATGCTGATGCTGTCATCGGTGTGGCTGATGTCGTGGTTGAAGATACGGTGCACGCTGTCGTATTTCAGCAGATAAGCCAGGGTTTTGGCATCGGTAAGGTCATTTATGGCAACCACTTCCAAGCCCGGATGAGATTCCCAAATGGTGCGCAAAACCAAGCGACCGATGCGGCCAAATCCATTTATTGCTACTTTTTTCATATTCATTCCTTTGGTTTTATAAAAGGATGCTATTGTTGGCACTGCCAGTGACGCGGCAGAATTCCATCACAGTGTTTTCCATGCGCTGTTCACCCTTGACCAACCATTTGCGGGGATCGAAGCGGCCTTTATCGGGCAGGTAGGCTGCAGGTGCCACCCCTTCGGGGCAAACAATGGCGTCTTTTTCTTTTTCCCAATAAGCTTGAATCGCTTCCGCCATATCCATCTGGTAGTGTGTGTCTTTGTTGATTTTCACGACTCCATTGGCGATGGCGGTGCGTTGTTGTTCATCGGTGAGCCCGGAAGCCCCATGCAAGACAATGCCACGCTCAACGCCGTGTTTTATCAGCAGGTTGTCGATTTCTTTCACCAAATCCAGGCGCAAAACCAGGTTCTCACCTTTGGAGACACCGTGGTTTGTGCCCACGGACGCGGCAAAGAGGTCCACATTGGTTTTTTGAACATATTCCAAAGCCTCTTCCGGACGGGTGTAAAGCTCGGTATCGGAAACAATCTCGTCTTCGGCGCCCTTGATGTGGCCGATTTCACCTTCCACCAAAATGCCATGTTTGTGGGCAATATCCACAACTTCTTTGGTGACGCGGATGTTTTCCGCCAAATCTTCCTTGGACGCGTCAATCATCACGGAAGTCACCAGATTATTTTCGATGCAATAGACAATGAAATCAAAGTAATTGGGTGTGGCATGGTCGATGTGGAGCCCGACGCCGCTATTTGGAAACTGTTGGGCAAAGGTCTTAATCATGGTCGAAATCAATTGCGCTCCGACTTTGATGTCCTGTGATTCCCCTGCCGCGTATTTGCAGGCGCCGCTGCTCATTTGCAAAAGACCGTCTGATTTCACTGCCGCATAGCCTTGAATCAGAGCGCGTATCTGTGTGTCGAACACCACGTTGGATGCAATGATGCCAAAGCGTTGTTTCTTCGCTTTCAGAAATACTTCCATAAGTTGTTGTCCGGTCAAAAACATTTTGAACCTCCCAGGTTGTTTTTATTTATAATTTAATCGTTTTCAGCTTAAAACCAGCTCTTCACTTTCGTCGCTATCTTCTTCGAGGACATCAAGTTCCAGGATTTGCTCAGTTTCTTCCACGGGCAATTCCTGAACTTTGTTCAGTTTTCTGGTGATTTGACGACTGCGGTGGCTGGCTTCTTCAATCGTATTTGATGCTTCCTTCAGTTTTTTCTGGGTTTTTTCCAAAACCACGCCAAATTTGCCAAAATCCGTCTTGATTGCTCCCAGAGTTTTCCAAACCTCGCTGCTGCGTTTTTGGATGGCGAGGGTGCGGAATCCCATTTGCAGACTGTTCAAGAGTGCCGCGACAGTGGTTGGTCCCACAACCGTAACCTTGAACTTTCGCAACACCTCTTCAAAGAGAGAACTATCCCGCAAAACCTCGGCGTAAAGCCCTTCCAGAGGCAAAAACAGCAGCGCGAAATCCGTGGTTACGGGTGGCTTGATATACTTGTTGTGAATGTCGCGCGCGGAATTGATGATGCTGCTGCGCAGGTCTTTACGCGCCAGTTCGATGCGGGCGAGATCGGCATTGTCCATCGCGTCCAGGAGGTCATTATAGGCAGCCAGGGGAAATTTCGCGTCCACAGGCAGATAAACAGAACTGCCATCATCGTCCCTACCGGGCAGACGGATGGCAAATTCCACCACCTGGTCACGGTTTTTTGAAGGGCGGAAATTACGTTCATATTGGTCTGGGGTCAGCATTTGTTCCAGGATGGCTTCAAGCTGGATTTCACCCATCATGCCACGGTTTTTCACATTGCTGAGCACTTTTTTAAGGTCGCCCACGCCGCTGGCCAGGGTTTGCATTTCACCCAAACCTTTGTGGACTTGTTCCAGGCGTTCGCTCACCTGTTTGAAAGAAGCGCTCAGACGTTTTTCCAGGGTGTCGTGCAGTTTTTCATCCACCGTTTTGCGCATTTCCTCAAGTTTAACTTCGTTATTTTCCCGGATTTTATCCAGGCGTCCTTCCAGGGCTTTGCGCAGCTCTTCAAAATTCGTTTGCAGGATGTTTGCCAGGTCCTGCAGCTTTCTGGCCTGCGATTCCGAGAGGCTGTTCAGCGCTGTGCCGAGTTCCTCCCTGTTTTTTGTGGCATCGGTATTTATCTGCTGGGAGAGTTTGGTCAGCGAAGTCGTTGATTCATCACGGTTTTTACGGTTTTCCTCGTTGAGATTTCCGGTTAATTTGGTGATGACTTCAGACATCGAATCGAGTGATTTTGCCAATTCCTCCCGGTTTTTGGCAGCGTCGGTATTTATCTGACCCGAAAGGCGGGAAAGCAAATTCGAGGTTTCCTCGCGGTTTTCGCGATTTTCCTTGCTGATAATTTCGTTTTGCCGTGACAAAGATTCCGTCAGCTCCCGGCGGGTTTCACTTTCCAGGGATGACAGTTCCGTGCGCAGGCGCTGGATTTCGTCTCGTAGGCTGCTTTCCAAGGTTTGCAATTCACGCGAGCGGTCAACCGGCGCGGATATTTTTTTATATAGAATAAAGAATGCCAGCACGCCAAAAAGCAGCGCCAAAACACCAAGAATCAGAGCCAAAACCTCCATTTAGACAACCTTTCTCATCAAATAGAACAGCGAGCCGATGAGGGTGACATCCTGGTGTTCCTCCGGGTTAACCAAAATCGGTTTGAATTCGTCGTTCAACGGCGCCAGAATAATCATCTTTTCCTTGTCGTCCAAAATCAGCCTTTTCAAGGTGATGCCACCATCCACTCTCACAGCGCAAATTTGGCCGGAAAGCCTGTACCAATCCTTGCTTTGGCGGATAAGAACGAGGTCGTTGTTGCATATCTCTGGTTCCATGCTCCGTCCGTTCACGCGCAGGCAAACATAGTCATCCAACACACCGCGGATCATGCCTCTGCGCACGGTGAGAAATTCCAGTTGTGGCTCCACACTTTGCACGGGTTTTCCAGCCGCGATTTCCCCAGAGACGGGGATATTGATGATTTCGGATTCCTGGTCTTCAACGCGGGTTTGAGCCAATTGGTCCAACTCTCCGCTGATGAATTCACTGACTTTTTTCAGTTTAGCGCGAGCCTTTCGACGATTTGGCGAGCCTTCCATAAACATGGGGCCCACGCCGGTGAGCAGCCAATGCAAATTGACATCCCAAATCCTCGCCATCTCGATAACTGTCTCCAAAGATGGCCTGATGCGCCCACTTTCCATTTGGCAGATGGCGGAGGGTTTTATCTTCAAATGTTCCGCCATTACGGTTTGATTGATTTTGAGCCTTTCGCGCAGCTTCCTGATTCTGTTTCCAAGCATGAAAACCTCCTTAAAACTCATTTTTTATTTTTTAATCCACTTATGGCTTGATCGACAAATTGAATCGATGCCCTTCCTTGTCAAGTATTTTCTGTAACCTTTGCTTACAAATATTGGATTGATTTTTGTTTGACTCTCTCTTGCCGCCTTATGTCTTCCTTATGTCTGCCTTATGTTTGAAAAGCTTGACCAAAGTTTAGCCCCTGGCTGTGAGGGGAAGTAGAAAAATTCCTATGACGTGAGGCGGGAAAAGAGCCAGATATTATAAAAAAGAATCTTTAGGTGGGAGTTTTCAGTCCTCATTTTCTCAAGACGAGCATGTTCAACAGCGGTTCGCAATCCCAGAAGCGGAAGCCCAGTTCGTGCAAGAGCGGAAGTGAATCCTTGAAAGCCGGAGGCAGGATGATGTTATAACTTTTTCTGCTGCCGAAAAGATGCTGGAGATATGGAAAATCGTTCTTCATGGCTGGCGTGGGTGGTTCCAAAAGGATTACGTGCTGCTCGTGCGCGCCACCCACATAATATGACGCGTGCGGGGTTTGGATTATCCTGCCATAGCTTTGTAAGAAAGCCAAGGATTCATCACAATGGTGAAGGCTTTGCCAGGCGCAGGGAATATAATTTCCATAGTGCCGAAATGGTTCCAAATTTCGCAAAGGAAGGCTTTGAGGTTCCCGCGTGGCTTTCACTCCGCGTTTTTCCAGCACATAAAAACCGTCGATTGCCTTGAAACCAAACTTTTGGGTGCTTGGCAGGCTTTCGAGATTTTTGTAATAGGTGCAAAATTCGAAGCTTTGAACGGTGCCTTCACGCAGCAGTTTTTCCGCCAAGACGTAAGAATGCCGGTTCAGCAGGGAGGCAACGCCGTGGTTTTGAAAGCGTTTTTGCACTCGCAACCCTTCGAACCACAATACGTTATTTGGGAATAACGACAACTTTAGACAGCCGATTACCTTGCCCAGATATTCGCAAACCAAAAACCAAGGTTTCGCAATCCAGCGATCCATCAACAGAGGTAAATAATCAGTGCCACCCCAGATTCCACGTGAGACGCGGATTAAATCTTCACGGTCAGTTTTTCTGGCTTCGCGTACGAGACATTTTGAAAGGTCGAATTTCACTATTCACCAACCCAGTAAATTTCTTAGGACCCACCACAGAATCATGCCACCCGCAAGGCTCCAGCCTAGCCAGGTGTGACGGAATAAAAATGTCGGCTCACGTCCCCAGAAAGCGTTGTAAATCAGGCCTGCCGCCACAAAAGGCAGCACCAGCAGCGCCGCCGCGTTGAAATTCCAAGCGCCAACAAAATTCCCATGTAACAACGAATGCAAAGCACGCAGGGAACCACATCCAGGGCATTTCAAACCGGTCAGAGCGAAAAAAGGGCAACGCGGCAGAAACCGGAAGGCTGTGGGGTCGAAAAAGACCAGACCGATAATCAGCAGGACGAAAAGGACGGGAACAGTGAAGCGCCAGGAATGTTCCGGCTTCACTCTTCCCATGCGGAGGGCTTGTCTCATGATATGTTTATTTGGAATCATTACATGTCGGATAAAACAACTGTAATCACAGAAATGATGGTCCAAGCTATTGCGAGCCAGACAGAAACGTTAATGAAAGTCTTGGCTTTACGCGCGGACGTTTTCGCTTTTTCGTAGTTTCCCACCTTGATATCTGACCCAGCTTGGGAGGCATTCACGATGGCGGCTATTCCGAAAGGGAGACAACAAAAGATTGTAACCAAAATCGCTTCTGTGAGATAGGTTTTGGGAGGTGGTCCGGCAGGTTGTTGGGGCATGCCTGCCGGAAGGGGCTGCTGTCTTTGCACAGGTGGCACCGAAACTGGCGGCGCCACGCGAACTGGCCCTACACCTTTCAGGGCGTTTAAAACCGCTTCGCAACTGGCAAAACGCTCTTCCCGCTTCTTTTTGGTCATCATTTGCAACACCGTGACAGTGAGGTCAGAGATGAATTCATAATATTTGCGTGGGTCTTCCAGGGGCTTGTTCACAATTTCATCCATGATTGTGTAATCGCTTGCGGTGTCAGTGTTATAGGGCGTTCTTCCGGTCAGCATTTCGTAGAAGGTGATTCCCAGGTTGAAGATGTCTGAACGGGCGTCAATATCCTTGTCAGCACGGACCTGTTCGGGGCTCATATAATACACCGTGCCAATGTTTTGTCCTGTGCGGGTGAGACCTTGTTCACCCATCACGCGGGCGATGCCAAAATCCAGTATTTTCACGTTGTCGTCGCTGTCCACGATGATGTTGGAAGGTTTGATATCACGGTGGATGATTCCTCTTTTGTGGGCAAAATCGAGCGCGTTCAGAACTTGGGACAGGATCGGGATGGCTCTCTTTTCAGGGATGGGGCCGATGCTGTTGATGAATTCCTTGAGAGTGCGGCCCGGAGCGTATTCCATCACCATGTAATGGGTTCCGAATTCCTCTGTGAGCGCGAACAGGCCAACGATGTTGGGATGATTGAGCTTTGCTTGAATTTGCGCTTCTTGACGGAAGCGTTTTAAGAATTCAGAATTTGCGGAGAGCTCTGGATTGAGGGCTTTTATCGCCACCAGACGGTCCAAAGCGGTGTCTCGGGCACGATAAACCGCGCCCATACCGCCTTTTCCGATCATTTCTTCGATGCGATAACCTGAAACCATGGATCCGGGTGCCAGCATAAATGCTCCTATTAGGGATAATTACTAATTTTACACTTGCAAAGTCAATGCGATTCTGTCAAGCAAAAGATGCGAGAAAGCATGCACCAAGAAAAGGATTGACAAAAACTGAGCTTTCAAATTTAAGGGCTAAACCAGTTGTGGAGGATTAGTCCTAATTGGTAAGGCAGCGGTCTTGAAAACCGCCGGGTTCTGCCCTTGGGGGTTCGAATCCCTCATCCTCCGCCACAACCATAGTGTGACCCATTTTTGGGGGAGAGGTGACCGAGCTGGCTGAAGGTGCACGCCTGCTAAGCGTGTGTGGGTCAAAAGCCCACCGAGGGTTCGAATCCCTCCCTCTCCGCCATAATTTTATTATGGGCAGTCGCCAAGCGGTAAGGCAGCGGGTTTTGGTCCCGCCACACGGGGGTTCGAATCCTCCCTGCCCAGCCACTTTCCTTTGTTTGGGATGTCGTCTAATGGTAGGACAGCGGACTCTGGATCCGTATGTGGGGGTTCAAATCCTCCCATCCCAGCCAAGTTAACCCCGGTTTCATGTGCCGGGGTTTTGTATTTTCAGGATGGAAAAACGGGGGGTCTGGTCTTCTATTCCCACTCTTGTCGCTTGTAGGCAGCTGCTTTGCGCATGTGTTCTTCACCCGTGGCGGAAAAATCATTGTGACCCTTGCGGTCTGCCACAAAAAAGAAAAAGTCTGTTTTTGGGACATGAAGAGTGGCTTGGATGGAGTTTAGGGAAGGATTGCAGATTGGGCTGGGCGGCAAGCCATGATTTCTGTATGTGTTATATGGTGATTGAATCTGGGTGTCCTGAATGGAAAGCACCGTTTTTTTCACGCCCTGGCGTTCCATGATATAGTCCACAGTGGGGCAGGATTCCAGCCGCATTCCAGCGTTAAGACGGTTTTCAATCACGCTCGCCACGAGGGGACGTTCATCGTCAACCATGCTTTCCTTTTCCACAATGCTGGCTTTAATCAAAAGATCGTAAAAATTATGTATTTTTGTAGCGTCGATGCCAGCGGCATTCAACTTTTTGAAGAACTGACGCGTCATTTTTTCCAGGATATCAGCGGGGTTTTCGCCCAAATCAAAAAAATAGGTTTCGGGATAGAGAAAACCTTCCAGAGAAAGAGCTTTGAAGCCTGTCAGCTTCTGCACAAAAAGGCTGTCTGTGGCAAGTGTGTATAGTTCATCGTAGCCGGCCAGGCCGCTGCGGTCGATGCGTTCAAGTGTTTTATGCAGGGAAAGCCCTTCTGGAAAAGTGATTTTCACGGCGCTAACGTTACCTTTTTCCAGTAGCTTGAGGGTTTGGAAAAGACTGTGTTTCCCGCCCAGGGAATAGGTTCCGGCAATCAATCTGCGATCTGTGCCGCGTGTGGAAGCCAAAACCCGGAAAAGCCAGGCATTGCGGATCACACCACGTTCTTTGAGGCGCTTTCCGATCGCGGCGGCGTTGTCCCCTTTTTTTACACTGAAGGCAATCTGTTCCGATCCCAAGGGCAGAAACATGTTCCAAATGAAAGTGGTGATTAAGATTAGAATCACGACAAAAGGCAGGGCGATTAAAATCTTTTTGAGGGGGATTTTGGCTGTCAAAGGCTCTCCAGATAGCTTTTCAGGATCATCGCCGCGGCCATGGCATCTTGAATTTCGCGGCGTTTTTTCCAGTCATAGCCCATTTTTATCAATTCTTTCTCGGCTTCGTCGGTGCTGTAACGTTCGTCCCAGCCTAAAACTGGGATATCAAGCTTCGCTTCCAGTCGCTTTTGGAACTTCTTTGTTTCCAGGGTTTTAGGTGTGTCGCCGCCTTCGATGGCGTAGGGAATGCCGCAGATGAGGCGCACGGCATTTTGTTCCTGAATGATGGCGCGGAGTCCATTTAAAATATGATCAAAGCCCAGATTGGCAATTACTTTCAAGGGTTTGGCAAACATCATCAGCGGGTCAGAAATTGCGACGCCCACGCGTTTGCTGCCATAATCCACAGCCAGAATACGTCCCGAGGGGCTCACAGGTTCGATTCGTCCCTCCAGATGGCGATGTACCAGCGGTTGTTTTCCGGTTTCAGGTAAAAGCGGGCAATGCCGCTTGCTGTGAGCATCGAATTCGACGCGTAGTAGGTCAATTTTAGATCAAAATTGCAGGGAATCACAACCCAGTCTTCGTGACCAAGCTCCGGGTCTTTTTCCCAAGAGCTTTCCGGGGGAATTTGCAAACGCAGGTAAAGATCATCCGGCGGCGGCGTGTTTCCATCTGTGGAACCGCTTTGGAAGAGGTTTTCCGTGAATTGGACTTCCTGGTCGTAGCCCCACCAGGAATCGCGAATGCCGTCGCCATTCACGTCAATCCCAATTTGTCCCACTTCCGAGGTGATCAGTTCAAACCGAAAATCCGGAGCCAGAAGTCCCTTGTATATATTGATGTTACGTTCTCTGTAAGCTATCTCCAGGCTCTGCAGTACCTCGATGGGAGAGCCAACGCGCAAACCGTTTCCAGGACTGTCTATCAGGTGTGGCCGGAAGGGGTTCCAGCAGCTTCCCAAAAACAGTGTAAGCCCAAGCAAAACAAGGATTTTATTGCGAATAGGCATGTTTCAATCTTCCCCAGGTTGGGTTGCTGAAGCTGCGGTAATCGAACCATTTGCTGATATACCAATAAGCGCCGGATTTACGCAGGTGAATCTCCAAGTTTCCTTTGAAAACGTTGACGCCGGCAACACTGGGAAAGTCGCTAAGCTCATATTGCCGATAGATTTTGGCTTCGGAAGGGCCAATGTCGTCTGGTTGGGAATCCAGGCTGGTCAACACCACTTTTCCACCCAAAATGTCAGGGTTCTGGCTGAAGAAGTTCAAGAGCATATCCTGTTCCTGTGAGGCGTTCCAGGAGCTGGGCAGGCTATAATCATTCACATCTTGCGGGGCAAAACGGAAGCTGAAATCCTCTGTGAAAATACCCTCATATTTCACCGCGTTGCGGCTGTCTTCAAAACAGTACTCCAAATTTTGCAAACACTGCTCCCAACTGGTGGGATAGCTGTTCCAAGGGGCCT
>JAAYKA010000128.1 GCA_012522635.1 Candidatus Cloacimonadota bacterium | reverse complement strand
GCAGCCGCCAAATGAAGAACGAACCTGGTTTTCAAGTCTATTGTCCCATCATCGTGAAATATCGCGACGCCAAAACTGACAACGCTCTGCAGCTTGAAACTGACCTGCGCGCAGTTTTGGAATAGAAGCTGGCGCTTTCGTATGTGGGAGCCTGCTTGAACCTGATTTTAAGCAATGCCAAGATTTTTCCCCTGGAAAAAGCGGAGGAGAGTCAATTTGATTCTGTTTTGATTTGTGGCGAACGTATTGAATTGATTGGAAATTTGGCTGCCTGCAAACAAGCCTGCCGGGGAAAATATGAGCTCATCGACCTCAAGGGAAAGGCTCTGCTGCCCGCTTTTATCGACACCCACACCCACTTCAGCGAATATGCCAAACAATTGAAGCAGGTTGATTTATCCGGTCTCAACAGCATTTCAAAAATCCGTGAAAGGCTTGAGCAGTTCCGCCGCGAAAACCCCATTTTACCGGATTGGATTCTGGGCGGCGGTTGGGACAAAAACCGTTTGGATGAGCCTGAAAAGTTTAATAAGTCGATTTTGGATGAGTTTTTTCCCCATACACCGGTGGCGCTTTTCAGCAAGGATTACCACAGCCGCTGTTGCAATTCCATGGCCTTGAAAGCCGCTGGCATCAAGGCTTCCAGTTCGGATCCAAGCGGTGGAAAAATCTGGCGGAATTCTCTGGGTGAACCAACTGGCATTTTGCTGGAAACGGCTTCCGAACTTTTGGATAAATACATCGTTCCCCTGGGTGCCGATGAAACCAGACAATGCATGGCAACAGCCGCCGCGGAGCTTCATAAATTCGGGCTTGCCAGCCTGCACAGCATGGAAGTTCCCGCTGGAGCCGAGGTTTTGGAAGATTTTTGCGTTAAAAGCCACGCTCTCCGAGTTTGTCGGCATTTTTATTTGGATGAATTTGAAGAGATAACAGCCTCCGGTAAAAAATGCGGAGAAGGTGGAAAGTGGTATCGCTTGGGAGGCCTCAAACTGTTTGCTGACGGCGCTCTCGGTTCACAAACCGCTGCCATGTTTGAAGAATATCCTCATTCCGGTGGAAACCGAGGCATCCTGCGTCACAGCGAGGACGAACTGATAACCCTGATTGAAAAAGCCGCTCAGGCAGGTTTTTCCACCTCAGTTCATGCCATTGGTGACCGCGCCGTTTTTATCACTATCAATGCTTTTCAAAAAACCAAAGGCGTGGATTTACCTCTGCCGCAGAGGATTGAGCATGTGCAATCCATCCGGGCGGAAGACATCCCTCTTCTAAAAAAAAGCGGTGTGTTTTGCGCGGTTCAGCCTGTGCATCTGGCTAATGATATTGATTTAATTCAAAATCATTGGCCGCAAACCCAACATCAGGCCTACAATTTCCGCTGCCTGCTGGATGCTGGGATTCCGCTGGGTTTTGGCTCGGATTCACCCATCGAGTCAATCAACCCATTTTTAGGAATTTACAGCGCCGTCACCCGCAAAAAAGAACTCGATCCCAAGCAGGAAGCTTGGCACCCTCAAGAGCGAATTTCGGTTTGGGAAGCTCTTCAGGGCTACACTTTAGGTGCGGCGGCGGCTTCTTCAGAACAAAATATCAAAGGTTCCATCTCACCCGGAAAATTGGCTGACCTCATCGTCATTGAAGATTTCACAAAACTGCCAGAGGAATACTGGCTCGAAGCGCGCTCACTTTTAACCATTGTGGGTGGAGAGATACTTTGGCGCGACGGCATTTGAAGATTATTCTATCTAAAAAATGATTAAAAAATAAAAGGAGCTCATAATGAGTCAATACGGTTTCAAATTTCCCGAACAAGCTCGCAAAACCTTCCTCTACGATTTGGAGGAAAACTGGTATCTGCCGCTTTTGGCGGAAAAACGCGGTTTGCCGCAGGGACAAATCAAACGCAGTAATTTTGGCCAATACAGCATGGCCGTGAACTATCTCACCTCTGTTTTGGAAGAATCCGCAGCGGTGAACCAGCTCGCCATCTACAATATCGACCACATGGCCCAGCTTCGTTTCCGGGGCAAAGACGCGCCCGCGCTTCTGGATCGCGCTCTGGCAGGCAAAATGAGCGAAATGAAGGTGGGAAGCTGCAAATACACCCTTTTACTGAACGAAAACGGCGGGGTTGAGGACGACATGATTGTGATGCGTGTTTCCGATACCGAATTCATCGCCGTAATCAACGCCGGACATGATATCACGGACACCGTGGACGGGGTTCAGAAAATTGCTGATATCGACCGCATTATGGCTCAAAAGCAGGATGGGGAAGAGGTGGAAGCCGATGATATCTCTGAACAACTGGTGAAGGTGGATATCCAAGGTCCGCTTTCCTACAAAGTGATAAAAACCGTTTTCGGGGCTGAGGTAATCAAGAATCGCAACAATCCCGTAAAGAACATGAGTTTTTTCACCTTTAACGAGTTCGAAAAAAATGGCGAGCGCTACTACATCAGCCGCACCGGTTATACAAACCGCTGGGGTTGGGAACTTTATATCCCCGCAAAAAATGCCGAGGAAGATTTTAAAAACATCGTGAGCCTTGCGCTCGATTTGGGCGGACTTTTGGTTGGACTGGGCGGCCGCGACGAAAACCGTATTTCCGCTGGTCCTGTCGGACTTCCACTCATGGGCAGCGAATACGATTCCACCCACACGCCCATCAACGCTCCGCTCTATGCTGCGGCTGTGGATATGAACAAAGATTTCTTTGTGGGCAAAGCCGCTCTGGAAAAAGAACTGGCTGCAAACCCGCAAAAAGCACTGATTATGCTCTTCAGCGAAGGCATTGCCAGCGGTCGCAAGGTCTTTTTGGATGGTAAATTGATGGGCAGCGTTTCCTCCAGTATCAATTCACCCAATCTTTCCCTGGAACAGCGTCTGGCATTGGGTTCCTCACGCAAAAATGTGAACGCTGAACATGGCAGCGCCGCCATTGGTATGACCTGGCTTTACAGCAATCCCTTCCCCCAGGACGATGAAGGAAAATACGTCGCGGAAAAAGATGGTGCCCCACTGCGTATTCCGGTTCAGCTCTATCGCGTTGATGAAAAACAAAAACCAATGGGAAGCCCCGTTTTAGGATATTTGACCATGGAAGGCGTGAGCCCTGCCACCGCGCCCAAACCCTTGAAACATATCGAAAACCTATAGTCTATAAAAACCCTTTAAACCTCTTCAGACCCCTCTTTGAAGCATCTCGCCAAAAAGAGGGGATTTTTTTATTTGAAGGTTTTTCATGGGTCGCGGTATTGATTTGTAAAAACAAACATTCCCCAAGGAGGAAACCATGAAACGCAAAGCCCTGCTCATCGCACTGCTGGCCTTGATGGCCGGCTTGCTCAGCGCTCAAAACATGTTCGGAGCGTTGAAAATAACTTCCCAGCCCAAGGGCGCGATTGTATCCCTGTATGGCACAAACCAATATCTTGGTACAACGCCCAACGTTATAGTACCCGTCCAGATGGATTTTAACATGGTGTATGTAGGCGGAAGACCTGGACGGATTCTTGATGTCTTGATTTCTGTACCTGGCTATATCAGCCAACGCCAGCAGATTTTCGTGCCCTACACCAAAGTGTGGGAACGCGACGCCATCCGTAACCCCACAGTTTTCCATTTTACGCTTCAGAAAACCCCGCCGCCACCCACCTGGGGTTACAATTATAACCCTTACTACTATTATCCAGCTACTGGACATCAAGGACCAGGACACGGGCATCATAATCCACCTCCGCCTCCCAAACCGCCTTCCGGACCAGGACACAAACCTCCTTCTGGCTCTGGACATGGCTCAGGCATCCCCAAACCTCCAAGCAACAATCAAGGTGGTCACGGAAGCCACGCTGGAAATTCACGTCCCTGAACTGAGTCCTTCTCTGCTCAAACCTCCCTGCAACCATCCCCATCCAGGGGATGGTTTTTTTGTTTGAAAACTTTCCTCACCCTTGGCGGTGACAAATACATGCCTTGGGAGCTTCCCATTATCAACTTACATTTTTCATGGGATGATCGGCGGAAGCTCCGCGGTTGATTCTGAGCCAGAAGAAAGGGCCGTGCAAGCCTGGCTTTTGAGTCTCTATTTTCTAACTTGCGAAAAGGATTGAAAAATCGCACTTGACAGAAAGGCGTGGTTCGATTATTTTGAACATATGTTCACTCAAGAGAAATGAGAAATGGCAAGAAAACGTATTATCAGACATGTTCAAATGACCCCCACGGTCAAAGGTTTCCGGCCTTTTGGCCGGCTGGAGGGGAAGCGTCAAAAAGTGGTGCTCGCTTTGGATGAATATGAAGCCATCCGGCTTTTGGATTATGAAAGCCTCACCCAAGCCGAAGCCGCGAAAGAAATGCGGATTTCCCGTCCCACGCTCACACGGATTTATGACAGCGCCAGACAAAAATTTGCTTCAGCATTGGTTGAAGGAGCGGAAATCCTGATTGAAGGCGGTGACATCAGGCTGAAGGAACATTCTTTCTGGTGCGAAGATTGCGACAATTTCACGCAAAGCGCGGAAAAATATCTTTTTCATTGCCCTGATTGCGAAGGGCCAAATCTCGTCTCTTTGGGAAATTGTCATCAACAACAATGCAAACAATGCGGCAGATGCCGTCATGGAGGTAAACATGCCAGATTTTGATGGAACCGGGCCCAGACGTGGAGGCCGGGGCGGAAGAGGATTGGGTCGCGGCGGTGGCCGTGGCCAAGGTTTTGGTCCCAGCCCAGACACAAACATGGTTCAGGGTTTTCAGGGTCATGTTTATGAATACACGCGTGAAGAACTTTTGGAGCGCAAGGCAGCCCTCGAAAAAGAGGTTCGCTGGATTGAAGAAAGGCTGAAAGAATTTGAGCCCGCCCCCAATGGGGAAAATTAAACTTACAGGAGAACAAACAAAATGAAGATCGCCATCCCAGTCACCCAAGGAAACATCAGCGCCCATTTTGGGCATTGTGAAGCTTTTGCCGTCTTCACGATTGAAGACAAGAAGATCGTGAAGGAAGAAACACTTGATCCGCCCGCCCACGAACCTGGTTCTCATCCAGCTTTTCTGCATCAGCAGGGTTGCAATGTGGTCATCGCTGGTGGAATGGGCAATCGCGCCCAGGATTTGATGCGCGAACAAGGAATAGAAGTTATCATTGGTGCGCCACTACTTCCACTGCGCGACTTGATTGAGTTGTATCTGAACGGGAAACTCGAATCCGGCGAAAACCGTTGTGACCACTGATGAAACTTGCAATTGCCAGCGGAAAAGGTGGAACCGGGAAGACCACTCTTGCGGTCAACCTGGCTCTGCACGCCGCAAATTCACAAAAAGTGGTGCTTTTGGACCTCGATGTTGAAGAGCCAAACAGCGGCATATTCATAAAAGGCGAGTTGAAGCGTGAAAAACAGTTGGTCAGACATGTTCCCGTGTGGGAAAAAGAAGCCTGCACACTGTGTGGAAAATGTTCCGAAGTTTGCCGTTTTAACGCTGTTTTGAAGCTGGGAAAACACATTTTGGTGATGCCAGAGCTTTGCCACGGTTGCTATGCCTGCAGCGAACTTTGCCTCGAAAACGCACTGCCGATGCAGGAAAGCGCTCTGGGACGTTTGCGCCATCACCAGATTGGCAGCCTGGATTTTGTGGAAAGCAAAATGATAATCGGGGTGGAAATGGCGACTCCGCTGATTGAACAAACATTGGCTTACGCCGAAGCGGAAATACCTCATGCCAGCCTCCAGATTCGGGATTGTCCTCCCGGAACTTCCTGTTCGGTGATAAACGCCACGCGGGACGCGGATTTCGCGCTATTGGTTACCGAACCCACACCTTTCGGATTGCACGACCTGAGCCTGGCTGTTCAAACCATGCGATTTCTGAAAAAACCAATGGCAGTGGTGGTGAATCGAGTTGG
>JAAYKA010000127.1 GCA_012522635.1 Candidatus Cloacimonadota bacterium | reverse complement strand
GCTTGGCTCACCCTTTATTCTGGCTCGATAGTCACAGCCACATGCCTCCAGATGCCCCCGATTCTTTTACGGGTTACTCACGAGTAACTCTGGTGGCACACATGAGCCGGAACAAAGAGCGGACAAAGGGTGGACTGTTTTACGGCTCTGTTTCTGGTCTCAGGCTTTAATCCGGCAGTTTATCCCAAAGTCCTTCATAGCTGCCAATCCATTTCCCATCTTCCCACCGAATCAGGGTGATGGTGCGGACGCGATTACGCTGGTCTTCTTTCACCCATTCTTTCCAGGTGGGGCTAACAACATAATTCGCAATCGATTGCGCTGCCGGCTCGTGTCCTACCCAGAGGAATTTCTTGCCCAGGGAGCGCAGTTTTTCTGCCAGGCGCACGCTGTTTTCCTGGTCGTGATTTCCAATCAGAAAAATGCTGTAACCTTCGATATCCAAATCATCCAAAAGTTCAGGAAGTTCATAGTAAACACCATCGCTCCAGCCACGGGGATATTCACGCAAAACAATTTCCACCTGCAGACTATCCGCCTCGGAAAGATCCACCCGCCTCATCTGGAAAGCGGTTTGACTGTCTGAAACCCGGTATCCCGCCTGGAGATAATATTCACCTTTGGGTGCTCGGAAAGTGTAAACTCCGTTTCCTTCATCCTGCATTGGATCACCTTCCGGCCAATAGAAAGCTCCGTCCTGAAAGACGATCAATTCCAGATCCATGAGGTAGGAAAGGCTCAGCGGCGCACCGTTCTCGTCTGAAGTGAGAACCCGCAGTGTGCAAAACGCCTGCTTGTCTTCCGGATCCACTTCCGGAGCGCATTTCATCAGGTCATAATATCCATAATAATCGTCGTCAAAACGCACATTGAGCAGGTTGGGGCGTCTGGAAAAACCAGCCGGTATGGCATTCGCTCGTGCCAGGTTTGTCGCCATCATTCTATACTGCACGGGGCTCAGATATTTTTGCCGCACGGCGATATCCAGGGGCAGGAGTCCGTCCAAGGCTTTGGCTGCATTGATCTTATAGTTCTTTTTCATCCAGCGGGCTGCCTTGTCCAGGCGTTCCATTGCAGTTTTACCTTTTTGATAAAACACTGGTGGATAGATGCTTGGCTTTCCGTTTTGGAAATTGTTCACCTGGGGCAGTTCTTCATAAAAAACACTGGGGTCGATGATGGTGCGAATATCTGAGTAAAAATAATCCCAAAATTCTTCCTCATCCTCATCATTGTATTTAAGCCATTCAAAATACAGGGCTTCAATCTGATCCGCATTTGCCTGCCAGAGGAATTTGGAGTCAAATTTCTCATCGTTTACCACGTCGCTGAGAAAGCTTTCATCCGCGTTAGGGTGGCGACGCAGAAATTCCTGCGCCTGAGAGTGGTTTCCACGCGCGGCGATGATGAATCTTTCCTGTTTGGGAGCGGCGCCAAAGCCGAAACGGTCTGCATAGGAACGGTCAATCGCAGCCCAATAGTCCTTTTGCACCTTCACGCCCTCATCCCAGGGGGCTGGCGCCTGTTTCCATTCAAAGGGATTGGATGGATAAAAGAGCATGTCGTCGCGGTCTGCCAGCGGATTTTCGCTGAGGCTGAGCTGACAATAAATATCCTCATCTTCCGAGGAGGGAACCAGTTCCAGCGCGCTTTTTCCATCTTTGAAAGCGGAAACATAGAACGCGCCCCGTCCCACGCTGAGCGTGTATTTGCCAGCGGAATCGGTCTTTACATAGATTAGCGGACGCAGTGTGCCCCAGTTGTAAACCAAAATTCCCACGTAGGTGTCCGCCAGCGGATTTCCTTCTGCATCAAGGGTTTGGATCTTCAGGTTGCGGGTGCGCTCACCGGCATAGTTGCGGATGGAATTGATGGTGCAATCATAGCGCCCGGAGCGCAAAACTTCGTCGTTTTCAGCGGGCAGGGAACCGTTTGCCAGGATGAGAACGGTTTTGTCTATCATGCCGCTAAACCAGGTCTGATCGGGATGATAGGCGGCATCCATGTCTCCGGTGTAGTGCCAGGCGCCGTCCAGCCAAACTTCAGCCCAGGCGTGATTGTTGTCCTGATGTGGCCACCAGGGTGTGCTGGCAGGTCGCGCTGGCAGTCCAACGGTGCGGGCGGCTGCCACAAAGAGGATTTGCATTTCCTCACAGCGGCCATATTGGCTTTTGAACACAATGTCCATGGGGCTTTGGTCGCGTCCGGAGGTGGGCTGAAACTGTAGGCGTCCCACGCACCATTGACAAAGTTTGCGATAAATTTCCATCTCGTCTTCGCTGCCATCCAAAATCTCCTGCAGTCCGTCTTTCAACAGTGCATCCCGGTAGGGTTCAATCCTTTCTTCGGTCACTGTTTGATGTGCCACATAGGAGAGATAAAATTCCGGTTCCAAGCTGGTGCCATAGGTGTTCAAAAGCGAGCGAATCTGCAGGTAGTTGCTCATCACGTCGTCTGGATTGGCAATTTGCAGAGCGCCATCGCTTTCGTAGGCAAGCAGATACGCCATCAAAATGTCATCCTGCTGTTTCAACATGCGGCGGTATTGGGTTTTATGGCTTTTATCCAGCTTTTTCAGATTATCCAAAGCCAAGCTGTGCAGTTCTTTATAAAGTTTGGGATTACCCTTGGCGGTGAAAGCCGGGGGGAGCGCGTTCAAAAAAGTGAGCGCGCAAAGCAAAAATAACAGGGCGAATTTTTTGAGGTTCGGCATGCCAATCTCCTTGTTTATAGTTAATTGGACAGTTTTAAGATTTTGCCTTGCAGGCGGTTTTCGGCGGCGTTGAGACGCCAGAAATAGATGCCGGGAGCGCTGGGAATCTGGTTTTGATCACGACCATCCCAAAAGAATTGCTGGTTTCCGGCGGGGAGAGCGCTTTGCGCCAGGCTGCGGACTTTTTGCCCACGCAGGTTGTAGATATCCAATTTTACCTGGGCGGCTTTGGGGAGTTCAATATCTATGTATATGCCTGAAGTGAAAGGATTTGGAAACCCGTGTCCGCGCAGTTCTGCCGCCGGTATTTGAGCGTCTTCAGCTTCCACCGGGATGAATGAAATGAGACCGAATTTATCCAAAATGATGGCGAGCAGGGTGTAAAGCTCGTCATGAGGAGTGCCGCCTTGAACTTTGGACAGCTCGAAGCTGGAAGCGATTGTGGTATAGGTGTTTGTCTGATTCAAAATCCCCAGAGGCTGAGCGGGGTTCTCGCTGGTGAAAAGCGTTTGCGCGCTATCTCCATCCGGTTGCAAGACATGAACTTGAGGGTTATCGGGGTCACTGTAACCCCAGTTATAAACCTG
>JAAYKA010000126.1 GCA_012522635.1 Candidatus Cloacimonadota bacterium | reverse complement strand
TTTCATTAAAACCTCCAGGTTTTGATATCTATTTTTGAATAATTTAGCCAAGTTTGGCTGGTTTGGGCAGTAGGTCTTTTCTTTTTTCATGGTTCATTTGTTGTCAATCAAAAAAATCATCAACGCAATTCGCGTCGCTTGTAAAGCAGCGCGCCCAGAACCCCGAAAACCGCGCTGAACCCGATTTTGAGAACGTTAACAGTTGAAAAAACATCTTGCCAATTTGCTCGAACCAGCCGCGTGATACTCTGTTTTGTGTATTCCAGCGCGATGGCGGGAGTGCTGACATTCATATTAATCAGTTTCATAAGATTTTCCATCAGGGACGGGATGTGCCAGCCAACCATATAGTTCAAGGTTTGCAGGATAATTTCAATCCCCAAAAGGCAGAGGATACCTAAAGGGAAGGATTTCCGCTTGAAAATCCCGGCAAAAAACCAGGCCAGGGACGACACAAAAAGGATGCTGAGTCCAACTGAAATGAGGGTTTGCAACCATCCCATCATTCCCATCCAAAAATATGTGTGTTTATAGAACCCAATCCAGAGGTTCACAACAAGCACGTTGACGAACGAAGTGGCTGCCAACATCAGAATTGGAGCAATGCAGGCAAACAGATATTTAGTCCCCGCGATTTTCACAAATGGCAGCGGCTGGGAAAAATGGAAAATCTGACATTGCCGCTTGTGGTCACCATTGATCAAGCCATCCGCCAAAATAATTCCTGAAACCATGTGAACAAAACCCAGGAGGGTGGTCACAGACATTGATATCCAATATGGCGCTTCAAACCCAAAATTTAAGAATGACACAAAAGATTGACGCGTGATGCCACCGTGTTTGATGAGATTTATCAAAAGGGATAGCAGAATCGTAACATATATCACAGCAAGAAACAACAGCGGCGTCAAAATCGTTCTCCAATGGGTTTGCCATTCCTTTTTAAGCAATGCTTTACACTGTTTCATTTGAACCTCCAACCTCGGAAAGGAAAATATCCGCCAGGTCCGGCCTGCCATATTCGGCACCGGGAATCTCAATTCCGGCATCCAAAACAGCGCTGCTTGTGCCCAAAGCGTGAGAAACCAAACGCGGCTTGAAAGCCAGCAGCTCTTGTTCCCGCTCGCGGGGAAGCATGACAACGCGCCGGCTGTTTTTCAGGCTGTCCAGTTCTTCATGCAAAATCACCCTGCCTTTGTCCAAAAATATAACTTCCTGCAAAAGGCCTTCCACCTCTTCGGCTTGATGAGTCGAAATCAGGATGGTTTTGTTTTCATCAAAGAATTCGCCCAAAATGGTGTTGAAAAACTCTTTTCTGAAGGCAATATCCAGCCCCAGGGTGGGTTCATCCAACAGCAGATAACTCACATCCAAAGAGAGCGTTATCAAAAGATAGAGCTTGGTTTTCATCCCTTTGGAAAGCTTTCCCACCTTCAGCTTGGGGGGTAGATTGCTGGTGGAAAACAGTTTTTGCGCCCGCTCTTCGTTCCAGCGCGGGTTCACGCCGCGGACATAATCCATGCTCTGTTTCACCGTGAGGCGGTCATCCAAACCGCTGACGTCTGGGATGAAGGCAACGTCCTGAAAAATGCGGTGATCCAGGTGTTTCACCGGCCTTCCATCCAGGCTCACTTTGCCTTCATGTTTCAAAAAACCCAGCATGCAGCGCATCAGGGTGGATTTTCCCGCTCCATTTTTTCCCAAAAGGCCAATCATGCGGCCTCGGCCCAAGCTGAGGTCCACCCCATCCAGCGCCTTGAACTTGCCGTAATGCTTGCTCAAATTTTCAACCCGGTAAACGCATTCACTCATCTTTCTCTCCATATATTGTTTCTATCATTTCCAAAACTTCCTTAAAAGGAATTTCAAGCTGCCGCGCGCGCTGGAAAGCGGGCTTCAGCTCTTCTTCCACAAAGGCGCCAGACCTGTTTTTGATGATTAGTCCACGCGCGCCTTTGGCCACAAAAAATCCCACCCCACGACGTTTATATAAAACTCCTTCATCCACCAAGCTGCCCAGCGCGTTGCCCACCGTTAAAGGGTTGAGCTGATACTGGCGCGCCAATTCTCGGATTGAAGGGATGGCGGCTTCCTCGGGAATCCTCTTTTCCAGAATCTGCTCTTCGATGTGTTTTCGAAGCTGCAGATACAGCGGAGAATCGTTGTTAAATATGTTCATAATCACCTTTTGTTTTGCTCGTTGACTTATCCTGTCGCACTGTCATGGTCACCTAATACACCAACACGTTTTCTGTCAAGCTCTTTTTTGCGTCTTTTCCTGTTTTGGGGATTGGTATTCTTGTATCTCGCAATATCTCAGTGTGTTATGAGTTCGATAAAATAGTCTGCATGGAAAGCCCCGCATCATTTTTCTGAAGACCCTCCTGCTTGCCGCCTTTAGTATTCCTTATGTTTTAAAAGCAACCTTAAGCTATACATAGGTTTAGGGATATGTGAAGTTGTTTACGAGAGACTCGTTATAGATGCAAATACGACATATACTTTGTTGCAAGGTTTTGAGTCTTAAATAGGAAAACAGAGCTTGATTTACTTAAGTCGATGAACCCGTATTGCACGGTCTATTCCCTCAACCTGCATTTTATATGACTCTCCAGATTTATATATTAGAACTGATGGCATGTATCTATAGCGATATCTGTAATAGTATTCAGTTTGTTGCCAGATCTGACCATTTACGAGTTTAAATATTGAGTCGCCTTCAAAACCGTTAAATTCGCCGTCAATCCTTGATTCTATTAGTATTGGAGTTTCTGGATTTGATTTCGGTTTTTTCGAGCCCGAACCAGGAACAAGCATTGTGACATTCAGTTTTTTACCATCAATTAATAATTTGCCTTGAGATGGAGAGACTGTAACATATGGATAATATTTGTACATATATCGGTATTCATATATCACTTCCCAAACTGACCCATCAGACAATTTGAAAATCTCTCCATTATTGCCAAGAAATGGCGTTGGTGATACTATTGAAGCCTCATACCAATCGCTAGCATACAAAAACATTGATAATAGCACCATAAAACATAATATAATGAATCTTTTTTTCATATCATTTTTCCTTTGTTGGGAGTATATGTTGAGTCCCAATTATTGGTGTAAATCCCAACTCATTGATTCTCAGGTTGTTTGAGGGTTTTTAACATCCCTCATTAATCATAATCTAAGTATGTTATACGACTGAGGGCATCGTTTTATTTTTTTGCATTTGAGTCAAGCTCTTTTTCCGTGCTAATTCGCCTATACAGTTTTTTTACAAAAAAGCTCCGATGAACTCTAATATCAACAATTCATAGCACGTTAACTTTCAGGAGATGCAACAGAACCACCAAATTGATCTTGGCTAAGGTTACTTGGCGTTTTCTTTGAAAATCCTTGGTCCAAGGTGAACTGGTTTGGGTTTTGCTAAGTAATTTATCTTGACAAATTGTCGCGGGAAAATAGGATTATCCCATGAGCTGAGACAGTGGTTTCCCAGATTGAAAACCCGAGGCTATCCGCCGTTGTAGCATACATCCAACAGTTTTATCTGCAAGCATTTAAGGAGAGAAAGATGAAGTATTTCAGGAAGATGATTGGCAAAAAGTGTTATCTTTCACCGATTTCACTGGACGACGTCGAACGTTATACGGAATGGGTGAACGACATGGAGATTGGACAATTCATGTTGTTTTCCGCCACAGTTTTCGATCTCGACCGAGAGCGTGAAGCCCTGCAAAAGCTGATGAAAGAGACTGCTTCCTTCGCCATTGTTGAAAACGATACGAATAAAGCGGTGGGAAACAGTGGCCTTTTCGGCATCAGCGAAATTCATCGCCATGCTGAATTTGGCTGTTTTATTGGCGACAAAACCTATTGGAATCAGGGCATTGGAGCGGAAGCGACCAGCCTGACCCTGGATTATGGTTTCAACGTTTTGAACCTGAAAAACATCTTTTTGCATGTGGTGGATTACAATCAACGTGCCATCCGCTGTTATGAAAAGGTGGGGTTCAAATACGTGGGAAAACATCGTAAATATATCTTTATGGCGGGTCAATATCGCGATATTTTGATTTATGATCTGCTTGCCGATGAATTCGACAGCCCTTATGTGAACAAGCTTTTTGCCCAAAGCACCAGCGAAGACGCGGGAAGGGGGAAAATCAGCTTTGAACCCTAAAAAAAGTTTTGATGTTGATTTCGGCCTGTTGGCTGTCACGGATGGCCCCAAATGGGGTTTCGTGAGCAAAATACTCAATGACGAGATTTATTTTTAAAAAATGTTTAACAAGATAAAAGGACAAAACGGAGCGCTTTCAAACCTGAAGGCAGCCATCGCCAACGAGCGTGTGGCACAGGCATATCTGTTTCATGGCAGCCCGGGCACGGGAAAATTCACCACCGCCCTGAGTTTTGGCATGGCTTTGAACTGTCTGGCCCAGAGCGAATATCGCCCCTGTGGTCAATGTTCCTCATGTCGAAAGTTTTTGGCTTTGGATCATCCTGATTTGCTGTATGTCTTTCCCACTCCAAACCTGAGTTTGAGCCCTGAAGGTGAGATTGGCAATCGCGAAGCGAAAAAGGAATATGACGAATATGTGAAACTAAAACGTGAAAGCCCCTGGGAGCAATATCGCTTCAGTACGAACACGATGATTCGCATCGAAAGCGTCAATTGGCTCATCCGACGCCTGAGTCTCAGCGTTCATGAAGCCAGACGCAGGCTCTGTTTGATTGAAAACGTGGATCAAATGAACATCGATTCCCAAAACGCTTTTTTGAAGACCTTGGAAGAACCGCCTGCCGATACGGTGATAATCCTGATCAGCAGTCAACCTTCCAGACTTTTACCAACCGTGGTTTCGCGTTGTCAGCCGCTTCGCTTCCAAAGCCTTGCACCGCGTGTGATAGAAGATGTTTTGTGTGACGATTTCCACATCCCACGCGAACAGGCAAGAGCCGCAGCGCATATCAGTGCTGGCAACCTCAAACGTGCCATCCGCTTTGCCCAAAATGAGAGTTCCGAGCTGCGCGCCCAAGCCTTTGAAATTTTACAACTGGCCGCAGATGGTAAGGATTTGGCACTGTTTCGCAATATCCAAGCTCTGCCCAGACAATTCACAGCGGAAAGCGCCATCGGGGTTCTGCGTTATGTGACGATGTTCATTGGTGATCTGGCTTTGATTGAGGACGCGCCAGAGCAAATCGTGAATATCGACAAGGAAAGCTTTTTAACAACTCTGCGGGAAAGACTGGCCAGCTTGGATCCGGCTGAGATTGGTGACCGCGCTTTGGTTTTCACAAAAAACGTGGAAGATTATATCCACAGGCTGCAGGGAAACGTAAACCCGCGGCTGGTGATGATGAACCTATGCCTGGATTTGAAAACCCTCCTGACTTCGTAAACTGTAGATGACTGAAAATAAACTAATTAAAAACATCAGCATGATGTCTGTCGCCATATTCATGAGCCGCGTTTTGGGCTTGGTGCGCGATCAGCTTATGGCATTCTGTTTTGGAACCACCTTTTTGAACGACGCTTTCGTGGTTGGCTATAAAATCCCAAACCTTCTGCGCAGTCTTTTTGGCGAAGGCGCGCTGTCGGCGTCATTCGTGCCAATTTACAACGAAATCGGGATAAAAGAAAGCAAACAGCGCCAGATTAATTTCGCGCTTCAGGTTCTGGGCATTCTCACCTTGTTTTTGCTGATTCTCACCGTAATCGGGATTGTGGCAGCACCTTGGATAGTGCGATTGCTCTATCCCGGGCTGGCTCCTAAGACGTCCCAATTGGCCATCATCCTCACGCGCATCATGTTTCCCTACCTTTTATGGATTGGTCTTTCCTCAACCCTTATCGCCATCTTGAATTCACACGACAAGTTTTTCATAACCGGGCTCTCCTCCGGGCTTCTGAATCTGGGAATGATTTTCAGCATGGTGGTTCCCCGCTTCGTTTTTGGACTGGAGGGAGTAGCTCTGGTTAAATGGGCTGCCTGGGGTGTTTTTGCTGGTGGAGCTTTGCAAACCCTGATTAATTTTCCCTATTTAAAACAACTTGGTTACCCGCTGAAACTTTTTGTGCGTTTTGGCGGAGAGGCTCTTAAAACGATGTGGACCCGGTTTTTACCATCGTTGATTGGCGTGGGCATCAGAGAAATCAATTTGGTGGCGGATAGCCTGATGGCGTCTTTTTTGGCAGTGGGCAGCATTTCCGCGCTGGAATATGGTTATCGGCTTTTCCAATTTCCCCTGGGAATGTTTGCGGTTTCAACCGGAATGGTGCTTTTACCCACTTATTCGAAGCTGATGACACATGGAGATTGGGAGGGGCTTTCCAAAAACCTGAGGCTGGCGGCGGTGAACCTCACCTATATCATGCTGCCGGTCACAACCCTGATTATTGCTCTGGGCGGAGAAGCGGTCAGGCTGGTTTTCGAGCGCGGGGCTTTTGACGCACAGGCCAGTCTTTGGACCACGCAGGCGCTGATTTTTTACAGCCTGGGGCTCATTTTTTTCAGCTTCAACCAAGCTCTGACACCGCTTTTTTTCGCGAATAAGGATACCCGCACGCCCGTGCGCATCGCTGCAGCCATGGTGGCGCTGAATATTGTTTTAAACTTTATCCTGATGCAGTTTATGCAACACCGCGGCTTGGCTTTTGCCACATCCATCACCGCGATGGTGAATTTTGTCCTTCAGTTTTACCTGATCAGGAAAAAGATGCCCAAGGTGAATTTCGCGGGGATTCTTCCCAATATTTTGAAAACCTTGGCCATCTGCGCCGTGATGCTCTGCGTGCTTTTGAAGGTGGAGCCTTTAGTGCCAGCACGTGGAATTTGGCAGTTGGGTGCAAAACTTGCAGTGTTCGGCGTCGCCAGTTTATTATTCTTTTACGGAGCAGGGATTCTCTTGAAATTGGATTATTTGTCTGAAGCAGCTTCCCAACTATGCAAAAAATTCCGCCGAAAATAGAGCAGAAACTTCATCTTTTGCCTGAACAACCGGGAATTTATCTCTGGAAAGACGCTGAAGGCAAAGTGCTTTACGTGGGCAAAGCCGTTTCGCTGAAAAACCGAATCAAATCCTACCTGAGCGGACATGAAAAGGATATCAAAACCCGCCAGCTCATGAGCCAGGCTCAGGATCTTGATTACATCATCACTCTCTCCGAAAAAGACGCCTACCTTTTGGAAACCAATCTGGTGAAGCGGCATCGACCCAGATACAACATTTTACTAAAAGACGACAAACGCTATCCATTCGTGAAAATAACAACCGCGGAACCCTTTCCACGCCTGATTTTGACCCGAGACAGGGTGAATGACGGTTCCAGATATTTCGGACCCTATACCGATGTGAGAGCGCTTCGTCTCACCCTGCGAAATTTTGAATGGGTTTTTCCAATCCGAACCTGCAAACGCGAAATCCCAGCCGATGGAATCCGCTATAAAAAATCCTGCATCAACCATCAATTGGGAAAATGCCTGGCACCCTGCATTGGCGCTGTTTCCCGTGAGGACTATTTGCGAGTGGTGAAGAGGCTGGAAGCTTTTTTTGAGGGACGTCACCAGGAAGTTTTGGAAGAACTGCGCGCGGAAATGAACCAGCAATCCGAAAATATGGAATTTGAACAGGCAGCTAAAAGCAGGGACCAAATCCTGGCTATCGAACGCATTCAGAAGCGCCAGGTGGTGCATTCCATCGAAGCGCGAAACCTTGACGTGATTGGTTTTTATCAGGAGGAAAATGTGGCGGTGGCGGCGGTGTTGAGAATCATGAACGGCATGGTGGTAAACCGGGAGGATTACCCTCTCAGCAATGTGGCTAACATGAAACCCAGCGATGTTTTGGCGGCTTTCATAAAACTGTATTACGCGGACAAGGATATCTTCCCCGAAGAGATTCTTCTTCCCTTGGAGCCAACGGATTTTGAGGAATTGCAAAACTGGCTGAATGGCAAACTGCGCCTTCCTCAGCGTGGAGAAAAAAGCCGCTTGCTGGCGATGGCAAAACGCAACGCTTTCCAACTGGTTGAGGAACGCAAACTGGCTCATATCCGTCGCGCGAATCGTACTATTTTTCCCGTTCAGGAGCTAAAAGAAAAACTGGCCTTGCCAAAGCTTCCGCGAAAAATGGTCTGCTTGGATATTTCCACCATCCAAGGCACTGATACGGTGTCTTCGGCTGTCTTTTTCGAAAACGGCAAACCCAAAAAAAGCTTCTATCGACGCTTCATCATTCGCGAAATAAGCACTCAGAACGACTATGCCGCTATTCAGGAAACCCTGTCCCGATTCTTGGATGAAACCAAAAAAAACGAAGCCATGATTCCAGACCTGATTATAATTGATGGCGGCAAAGGCCAGCTTTCCGCGTGCAGAGAGGTTTTAGAAAATTCCTCGCATCCGAAAATCCCAATTTTATCCTTGGCAAAACGTGCGGAAGAGGTTTTTTTGCCGGGACGAGCAGATTCGGTTATCCTGCCCCGTTCATCAGCTTCGCTGCGTCTTTTGATTGCCATCCGCGATGAAGCACACCGGTTTGCCATCACTTTCCATCGCTCCCGACGCTCCAAACGTACGCTGCTGAGCGAATTGGAAGACATTCCCGGTGTTGGAGAACATACCAAATTCCTGCTTTTGAATCAATTTGGGTCTGTGGAGGGAGTTCGTAATGCCAATGTTGATCAACTGATGATGGTGAAGGGCATTGGCCGCAAAAGGGCTTTACAAATCTATGAACATTACCACAATGGTTAAAGTTACATCTCTAATTCAATCTGGTTATATTTATCATATTTTCGCAACCCTCACTTGCGTTTGAGATTACATTTCCCAAAACATATCCCACTATTCCTTGACAAAATGTTGCCTCCATATTTCTTCGTACCCAATTGATCAAAGAAAGAAGAATAGAGGAAATTTATGTTGCAAATGTATCCAAAACCGCGCAAAAAATCTGTAATGCCCACAGATTATCGGAATAAAATACTGGCCGCAGCGCAGAGAACCTTTGCCCAAAAAGGTTATGTGAAATGCACCATGTCCGATGTTGCCATTCAAGCCAAGGTTGGAATCGGTACTCTGTACAACTATTTCAAAAACAAGGATGAGCTTTTACAGCTTTGTATTCAGCAAACCATTGAAGACGAAATACAGGTGATTGAAAAAAACAGCCAAAAGATTGATGACCCTTTGGAAAAGGTCCGCTATTTCTTTACCGAACATTTTTTACTGATGCAAGAAAAGCCCAGCATCGCTCGCCTTCTCTTGATTGAACTCCGCCAAAGTGAAGGATTTTACAAACGAAATCCCACCTACAATCCCATGAAATTTTATCTGGATTATTACGCCAGGGTGTTCCAGGAAGCAATCAAGAAAAAGCTGATCCGCAAAGTTGATGTGGACGCACTGGCCCATATCATCGTGGGTGCTCAGGAACTCATCTTCCTGCAGTGGCTTATCCACGACAAGGATTTTCAGATTGAACCTCTTTTGAAAGGTTTGGACGATATCCTGAGAACGGGATTGATAAAATAGGAAAACCCATATTTCACAAATAAAAAGGCCTGTCTTCTGACGGGCTTTTTTTTGATGTAACGCCCATGTTGTCAAGAAGCTTAATGCAGATGGCAAGATTTTACTTGTCAAATGCGCTCAGGTTCAAAAGATGGTAAAAAACAAAAAATAAGGATCTGAAAATGAAACTTTCACAACGTGCGCTTGAAATCCAGGCCTCCCCCATCCGTAAACTGATGCCCCACGCTGTGGCAGCTAAAAAACGCGGTAATAAAGTTTTTCATCTCAACATCGGACAACCCGATATTCCCACACCGCCGCAAATGATTGAAGCCTACCACTCTTTTTCTGAAAAAGTATTAGCCTACGGCCCTTCCCAAGGCTTGGATGTATATAGAGACGGCTTGGTGCAATATTATGCCAGCCACGATATCCCCCTGCAGGAA